>JBCCRF010000032.1:0-15545 GCA_039208305.1 Pseudomonadota bacterium | reverse complement strand
TTTCGTTGGCGTTGGCACGCCGGAATGCTTGCTGCGCGGCATCGAGGAACGTTACGCGCAAACGCAAACGCCTGGCGGTATCTCGCTTTTGTTCGCAGCCGCCCCTGGAGATGGGGGGGAGAAGGGCTTGAACCGGCTCTCGGCCCCGGGTCTCGTCAAGCGCGCGGTCGGTGGTCACTGGTCGCTGGTGCCGAAGCTCGGCGCTCTCGCTATCGAGAACAAGATCGAAGCCTACAACCTGCCGCTCGGCTGCATCTCGCAGCTCTACCGCGATATCGCTGCCGGCAAACCCGGGATGTTTTCCCGCGTGGGCCTGCACACCTTCGTGGACCCGCGCCAGAGCGGCGGGGCGATCAATGAGTGCACCAGCGAAAAGCTGGTCGAGGTCATGGAGATCAATGGCGAGGAGTGGCTGTTCTACAAGTCGATCCCCATCGACGTAGCGCTGATCCGTGGCACGACGGCGGACCGTCTTGGCAATATTACCATGGAGCGCGAGGCCTTGACGCTGGACATGCTGCCGATTGCGATGGCGGCGAAAAATTCCGGCGGCCTCGTCATCGCGCAGGTGGAGCGGGTCGCGGCGGGCGGGTCGCTTGATCCACGGCAGGTGATGGTGCCGGGCAATCTGGTGGATTGCGTCGTAGTGGCGGATCAGAGCGAGCATCACCAGACCTACAAAACGCGCTACAATCATGCCTTCACCGGGCGCATGAAGGCTGACATCGGCACGCCTGCCTCTATGCCGCTTTGTCAGCGTAAAATCATTGCGCGACGGGCGGCAAAGGAACTTCCGGTGAACGGCGTCGTCAATCTGGGCATTGGCATGCCCGAGGGTGTCGCGGCTGTTGCCAACGAAGAAGGCGTGATCGACCGCATCACGCTGACCACGGAAGCTGGCGTGCTGGGCGGCGTGCCGCAATCGGGGCTGGATTTTGGTGCGGGCGTTAACGCCGACGCCATCATCCAGATGAACCAGCAATTCGATTTCTACGATGGAGGCGGGCTCGACCTCGCCTGTCTCGGCATGGCGGAGGCGGATCAGAATGGTCACGTCAACGTCTCACGCTTCAAGACGCGGTTTGCGGGTGCCGGTGGTTTCATCAACATCTCACAGAACGCGCGCAAGGTGATCTTTGTCGGAACCTTCACGGCCGGCGGGTTGGAGATTGCGGTGGAGGATCACAAGCTGCGGATCGTTACCGAAGGGCGTAACCGCAAGTTCATCGAGCAGGTGGAGCAGATCACCTTCAATGGCACCTACGGGGCAAGCCGAGGGCAGGACGTGTTCTACATCACCGAACGCTGCGTGTTCCGCCTGATCGAAGGTGGACTGCAGCTGACGGAAGTCGCGCCTGGTATCGAGGTGCAAAAAGATATTCTCGACCTGATGGATTTCACGCCGATTATTGACGGCGAACCCAAACTGATGGATGCGCGCATTTTTGGCGAGGAGCCGATGGAGTTGCGCCGACAGTTGCTGGAAATTCCGCTTGCCGACCGGTTGATCCACGACGCGGAAAACAACATCGTTTACGCCAACCTGTCCGGCGTCGAGGTAGAAACCGGTGCCGATCTCGAAGAGCTGTCCACCAGCCTGAACGCCTTCTTCAACTCGCTTGGGCAAAAGGTGAATTTGGTTTCCAACTATGACGGCATCACAATTGCACCAAGGGTGGCGGAGCGATTTGCCAATCTGATGGTGCAGTTGGAAAAGGACCACTACCTCACGGCAACGCGTTATACGACGTCGGCTTTCCTGCGGCAGAAATTGGGGCAGGATCTCAAGAGCCGGTCTATCCCGCCGCACATCTTTGAGTCGCGAGAGGAAGCGGCGGCCTATATCCGATCGCAGACCTCGAACTAGCTGATCAGATCAACCACAGCACGATCCCGATCCCGACTGAACCGACAGCAAGGGCTGCCGCGACAAGGCCGAAACGTTCGGTCGAAACAGGCTCCGCTGCGTGGCTATCCAGCCGCTCCTGAAGGGCACAGGCGTTCTTCCACGCTGTTCGAAAAATGAGCAGCGCAATCAAAATAAAGATGGTTGCCACAGCTTTCGGCACCCACCACACGTCCATTTCGCCGAAGACGGCTTGAAGCGCTATTGCGAGGCCTGTTGCCGCCATGCCGGTGCGCATCCAGCCAGCGAAAGTGCGTTCGTTGGCCTGAACGGTGCGGTCTTCCGCCCAGTCGGTGCGGTCGATCGCCAGTTCGTTTGACGATTTTTCGTCGACCGGCTTGTCATCGGTCGAGCTCTTCTCATTCGCCATGCTTGTCGTGTGCCGTTGCGTTTTGCGCGACCGCTATTGGCTGACCGTCACCGTAAAGCGTGCGCCGCCATCGCTGCCGGATGAATGCGCCAGGACACCATCAAGTTGCGTCGTGTAGAGGCGCACGATTTTCATACCGAGACCGCTGGCGCTCTCGATGGCAAAGCCGTTGGGCAGACCGTGGCCATTGTCTTCGACGGTGAGGACGAAGTTCTTCGCATCGCCCTTGCAGGAGATTTTGATCTGCCCCGTCTCGCGTCCCTCGAAACCATGGCGCAGAGCGTTGGATAGCAGTTCAGATACGATCAGTCCGAGAGCGATCGCCATGTCAGCCGAAATGAGCTCCTCGGGAAGATCGAAATGGAGTTCGATCGTGTCTGATGACAGGGCGTTTCGAATCTCTCGGCACAGGGGCTCGACATAGCCCCTGATGCTGACCGAGGCGACATCCCAGCCCTGATACAGCTTTTCGTGGACACGGCTGACGGTGAGAACGCGGTTGGCGGCGTCGTTCAATTCGTCCTGCACGTGTTCGTTGTCGCTGCCTGAGGCCTGCATCCGCAGAAGGCTTGAGATCATGGCCAGCGAATTTTTCACCCGGTGGTCGATCTCTCGCATCAACGTGTCTTGCACCTGCAGCAGCTTTTCCTTGGCCTCCAGAGCCTCGGCTTGCGCTTCAGAGAAGTCCATCAGTTGGGTGTCGTGTTCGCGCAGGCGTCGCTCCCGTTCGACGATATCGCTGATGTCCCTCGACGTGGCGAGCACACGGGTTACGTTACCCAGCTCGTCTCTCACAGGGGAGACGCTCACGTCCCACCATTTGCGCGTGCCTTTGGCGGTGGGGCAAAGCGCTTCGAAGCGGTGGGTTGTCCCGTTACGCGCTGATTCCATCGCCTGGCGAACCAGGTCCTGCGTGTGCTCGGGCCACAGGCTCATCCAGTTTTGTCCGCGTATCGTCTCGAAGTTATCGACTTCCATCGCGCAGAGACCGTTGCGGTTCATGAAAATCAGAGCACCGCTGGTTTCGACAAGTTTGATGCAGTCAGGGCTTGCATCGACTAGGCTCTGCAATTCACCGTACGGCAAAGGTAAAGGGTCATAACGAGTGTCGCTGGACGGGGCGCCCGGCTGATCAATCTCGGTTGTAAACTGCTCTTCAAGCATAGCTGTGCCCTACGTGGCGATGGTCGACAGGTGCCACTTGTGCGCAGTAACACCGTGCTAACCGTCAGAACGAACGACAAGCTCTTCGATATTACATTCATATTTTCCGGCTGGTGTCAAAAAAGCTGGACGCGATTTAATGTCCGTGTGGCGAAATGGAGATGTTTGAAGCAGCAACACCGCTATTGTCTGACATTCGACGCTGGAACATGGAGCGTGTAGGTCAGCTTACCGTCGGCATGTTCGATCACCGCTGAACCATCCAGTGCGGTTGGTACGATATGTTGTAGGGTGAGTGCATCAAGACTGTCGCCCTGTGCCTTAAAGGCCGTCTTTTCGTGCCAGCGGATTGTGAAACCGTCATCCGCCTCGTCGATCGAAATACCGATGTCGCTTCCCACTATAGGTGTGTGTCGTTCCAGCATGCTGTTGGCAGCAAGTTCCTCAAAGGCCAAGCCGATATGAATGGCGGCGTTGGGATCGACCTCGAAGTCTGGCCCATTTATGTCCAGGACGGTGTCCTGCCGTGTGAACGGCGCCAACTGGGTGCTGATCAGTTCGTGCACTGTCGCGCCGTCCCAGTCGGCGGCGGTGACCACGGTTAGGGTCGAGGCAAGCGATTGTAGGCGCTCGTTGAAGCGTGACAATTGTGGGGAGTTATTATGCGCCTTGAGGGAATGGTTGGCGAGGCTCTGGACGATGGACAGCAGGTTACGCGAACGGTGGGAAACCTCCATCAACAATTCGCGCATATTGTGCTCGCGCCGTTTTTTCTCCGTAATGTCCACGGCGAAACACAAAAGGCCGTTGGGCTTTCCGTCCTCATCGTCATCGCGTTCGATAAAAAGATCAAACCAGGCTGTTTGGCCATCCCGTTGGGCCATCACCTCGATTTCGTTTTTCTCGCCGGTTTCCAGAACGGCGCGCTTGGCGGAGATGACGTTTTCAGCCTGCTCGCCTTCAAAAACAGCGTCGTCCGTTTGCCCAATAAAATAGCGGTCGTCCCAGCCGGGCGGCGCGTTTTCTATCCATTTATAGATAAGGTCATGGTCCTGAAAAAAAACGCAAATATCAGTGCCCTGCAAAGCGCGCAGCAGGTGCGATGCCGTAACCTTTCCCTCGGCAAGAGGCATGACAAATTCCCTCTAGGGTTAAGTTGACCCTGCACCGCGTCGTCCTGTCTGAAGACGCCCGCGATGGGAATTGCAACGACTCAAACCAAGATTGGTTCAATCTATATTGAAATTCTTTGTGCGACTTATTTACCCGCCTTTTGGTCGAAGAAAAGAGCCTGCGAGATCACGGCCTTGACCGTTTCCGGGCGGAACGGTTTGGTGATCAGAAATGCTGGCTCAGGCCGGTCGCCGGTGAGCAAACGTTCTGGATATGCGGTGATGAAAATCACCGGAACATTGATGCCTTCCAACGCCTCGTTCACCGCGTCGATACCGGACGAACCGTCAGCCAACTGAATATCGGCCAGGATCATGCCCGGTTCACGCTTGGCAATTTCGGCAATCGCTTCTGTATGGGTGCGCGCGATGGCCGTGACTTCATGGCCAATATCCTTGACCAGCTGTTCGATATCGATGGCGATGAGTGGCTCATCTTCGATAATGAGAACCGATGTGGCGACCTGCTGCGCGATTTCTTCTCCGGCCTGCTGGATCAGGTCTGCGATCTCATCCGACGATATGCCGAGAATGTAAGACGCTTCCTTGCTGTCGAACCCTTCGAGAGACGTCAGCAAAAAGGCCTGGCGCGGCAACGCAGACAAACCGGTGACATTGCGTTCTGCCGGCGTGGGTGCGCGGTCCTGTTCCATATTGACGTCGAGTGACGACCAAAGGCGCGAGAACATGCGGAACAGTGCAATCTTGGCATTCTCGGTTTCGTCGAACTGCGATGGGTCGGTGACTATCGCCTCCAGAACGTTGGCGACATAGCTGTCGCCGCTTTCCTGCGTGCCGGTCAGCGCGCGTGCATAGCGGCGCAGGTAGGGAAGGTTGGGTTTAATGTTTGCAACGATAGACAAGCGAGCCACCTTGAGTGATAGGTTGGGGGCCAGTCTTGATAAACGCCTACGGCCCCGGTTTCGCACCCATTCATCCGGTTCGTGGCGCTGTCAACAGGACAAAAATAAGTTCTGCAACCATATTCGATTTCAGCCGTTCTGCGACTGCCGACCAAAATATTGGGCGGGGCTTAGAAGAAACGGGTCACGTATATTCTCATGGATAGCGAAAACGACGCCTCGAAACCGAAGCCGGTTCTCGAGGCAAAAGTGCAGGCGGAATTGGGCAAGAAGTTGCAACAGGTCTATTCCGACATCATATCCGAGCCTGTGCCGGACCGGTTTCTTAACCTGCTCGAACAGTTGGAGGAATCCAGCAACTCCGACAAGTCCAGTGAGTGATCTGAACCGCAGATGAGTGTTCCCGATAACTTCAAAGCAGATTTGCTGGAAGTCATACCCAACCTGCGCGCCTTCGCGCTGTCCCTGACGAAGGCTGCCGACAAGGCGGATGATCTTGTGCAGGAGACGCTGCTGAAAGCGTGGAACAAGCACCATCTTTTTCAGCCAGGTACAAACCTGAAAGCGTGGACCTTCACGATCATGCGCAACGAGTTCTACTCGCAAATGCGCAAACGCGGCCGTGAAGTGCAGGACAGTGAAGGTGTGCTGGCCTCACAAATGGCAAGCCATCCGGAGCAACAGGGCCACATGGACCTGGAGGACTTCAAGAACGCGCTGGAAGGCTTGCCGGAAGACCAACGTGAGGCGTTGGTGCTGATTGGCGCCAATGGGTTCTCCTACGAGGAAGCCGCTGAAATTGTCGGGGTGGCTGTTGGCACGATCAAGAGCCGCGTCTCGCGCGCGCGCAGCCGCTTGATTGATGTCTTAGGCATCGAAGACGAGGGCGAGTTTGGGCCCGATGCGATTTCAAACCATGTCGTGGGTGCAATTTCACTGAGCAATAATCGCTAGGATTCTTGGGCAGCGGAAGTTTTGAAAGACGCCTTGCGGGCGACTTACCCGCTGGGTCCCGGCTCGGCCTTTGGCCGTCCGGGATGACAAGGTGTAGTTTTGGGGAACGCCGCGCCACAACCTCTGCTGTCATCCCGGCCTTGAGCCGGGACCCAGCAAACTCGCCACGCGCAGTGTGCCCTCGTTTTTTATCCCCGTTCTCTCATCAACGCTCATAATCCTCACACCTCCCGCAGGAAACCGACGGTCCGGACCGTCCGATCGTCGCGGGTGGTCGGTTCTTCCGGGGGTGTTGGAGCTAACGGCCAGCACGCTCGGAGCCCCGCGCTGTCTTACTGGGCCGATGCGTCGTGCAATGGCTGGCAGGGGAGCGGCGGCGTTCGGCAACGGGCGTCGGTGCCATGGTGTGTCAGGGCAATGGCGGTGAAACCCCGTCCGCAGCAGAACCGAAGTGGGGCGTGACGGGCGACCGTTTCGCCGACTACCGGCATGGGTCACCTTTCACGCCCCACCGGTTCCCAAACTTGGTTTGGGAGCGAGAACTGACGCAGAACCCGAGGCGGGGACGCTGGCGGGCGTTTTGCTGTGTCTGGGTGGAGGAGAAGGACGCGCTTCGCGCGGCTTCTTAGCTGGGTCCCGGGTCATGCCCGAGATGACAAGGGGAGTTGTGGCGGGCTGACCTCCGCTTACTTCTCGTCCAGATAGGGGTTGGGGCCGCCGCCGGGCATGACCCTCGCCTTTACCGCGGCATCTACCCAGGTGATGTGGTTGCGAACGTATTCGTCGGACGCATCGCGGGGCGGCGTGTAGTCCCAGTGTTTGGGTTGGCCCTTCTGCATCGCCTCATACACCGCGCGGCGCTGGTGCTGGGTGGCGATGACATCGGCGCGGATTTTGGCGCTGTCCCATCGCTCGCGCACCTCTATAGCAAAGCTAGCTGCGCGGTCGGCATGGGCCGGGTCGTTGACGAGGTTGGTCATCTCGTAGGGGTCGGTAACGACGTCGAAGAGCTGCGGCGGGTCCACGTCGCAATGGATGTATTTGTAGGTGCCGCGGCGGATCATGAAGACGGGCCACGGCGTCATCTCGGCGCAATACTCGCCGATGGCTTCGGCATCTTGCGCCGGAGCGTCGCCGTGCACATCCCCTCGCGCGTAGGAGGCCAGTGAACGGCCATCGACGGGCTGGCCGTAATCCGGGTCCGGTTCACCCGCGAAATCCAGCAAGGTGGGCAATACGTCCACAAGCGAGCAGGGGTCGGGAACTATGGTGTTGGTGATACCGGGCCCAGCCATGATGAGCGGCACGCGGGCGGAATGCTCGAAGAAGTTCATCTTGTACCACAGCCCACGCTCGCCCAGCATGTCGCCGTGATCGGCGGTGACGATGATGATGGTGTCGTCCAGCTGGCCACTTTCCTCCAGCACCTGAACCAGTTCGCCCACCTTGGAATCGAAATAGGAGACATTGGCAAAATAGGCGTGGCGGGAGTTGCGAACCTGCTCCTCGGTCACCTCCACTGTGGTAGCCTCAATGCCGTCCATAAGCCGCTTCGACATCGGGTCCTGATCTTCGAAAGCCAGGTTGTGCTTCGGCATGTCGATCGCGTCGTGATCGTAGAGATTCCAGAACTCAGGCCGGGCCTCATAGGGGTCGTGGGGATGGGTGAAGCTCGCCACCATGCAGAAAGGATCCACACCGCGACGGGCGTAGTCGAAAAGTTTGCGTTTGGCGTGGAAAGCGACCTCCTCGTCGAAATCCATCTGCACCGAGGCGACGGCAAGGCCTGCTTCGCGCACGGAATCCATATTGTGATACCAGTCGTCGATGCGCTCGTCGGCGGCCTCCCAATCCGGCACCCAGGCGAAATCGGCAGGATAAACATCTGTGGTGATGCGTTCGTCGAACCCGTGCATCTGGTCCGGCCCGACGAAATGCATCTTGCCGGACAGACACGTCGTATAGCCGAGACGGCGCAGGTAATGGGCGAAGCTCGGCACGGAGGCTTTGAACTCCGAGGCGTTGTCATAGGCGGCGATGCGGGTGACGTGCTGGCCGGTCATGAACACCATGCGCGACGGTGCGCACAGCGGTGCATTGCAATAGGCTGCATCGAAGCGTGCACCGCGCGCGGCAAGTGCATCCATATGCGGGGTCTTGACCTGAGGATGGCCGTAGGCGCCGGTGAAATGCGGTGCCAGCTGATCCGCCATGATGATGAGGATGTTGGGTCGGTCGGTCATAAATTTGTCCCCGCTTCGTGGTGCGCAGGTTAGGATGAAGGATGCGAGGCTACAGTTTGCTGATGCGTTCCGCCGCCCAGATTTTAACTAGTGCGCCTCGTCCCAGTTCTCCGCAGCCCGCGCATCGACCTGAAGTGGCACCGAGAGATCGAGCGCGGGCATGGGAGCGTCTTCCATGACCTTCACGACGGTGGCGATCGTGGCGTCCACCTCGTCATCCGGCACTTCGAAGATGAGTTCGTCGTGGACCTGCAGCAGCATTTTTGCGGTCAGCTTTTCTGCTTCTAACGCAGCTTCCATGCGGGCCATCGCGCGGCGGATGATGTCCGCGGCTGAACCTTGAATGGGGGCGTTGATGGCGGCACGTTCGTTGAAGGCGCGCATCTGCGGGTTGGAGGAGCGGATTTCCGGATAGTGGGCGCGGCGGCCGAAAATGGTTTCCACGTAACCGTGCTCGCGGCAGAATTTTTTCGTCTCGTCCATGTAGTCGCGAATGCCGGGAAAACGCTCGAAATACATCTTGATGTAGTCCGACGCCTCGCCGCGCTCGATACCCAGATTGTTGGCAAGGCCGAAGGCGGAGATGCCGTAGATGATGCCGAAATTGATCGCCTTGGCTTGGCGGCGCACGGACGGGTCCATACCCTCCACCGGCACGTTGAACATCTCGCTCGCCGTCATGGCGTGGATATCGATACCGTCTGCGAAGGCCTGCTTGAGTTGCGGGATGTCGGCCACATGGGCCAGCACACGCAGCTCGATCTGGCTGTAGTCAGCGCTGACGAGCTTGGTGCCTTTCGGCGCGACGAAGGCGGTGCGAATCTTGCGGCCCGCTTCGGTCCGGACCGGAATGTTCTGCAGGTTGGGTTCCGAAGAGGAGAACCGCCCGGTGGTCGTGGAAGCCATGGCGTAGCTGGTGTGGACGCGGCCCGTTTCCGCGTTGATGAAGGTGGGCAGCGCGTCGGTATAGGTGCTCTTCAGCTTGGTGAGCTGGCGCCAGTCTACGATGCGGCGAGGCAGTTCGTGTCCTTCTGCAGCGAGGTCTTCCAGCAGGGTGGCGCCGGTGGCCCACTGGCCGGTCTTGGTCTTCTTGCCACCAGGCAGGCCCATCTTGCCGAACAGCAATTCGCCCAGCTGTTTCGGGGAACCGATATTGATCTGCTCGCCGGCCATTTCGTGGATTTCGGCCTCGATGCCGGCGGCCTTCTGCGCCAGTTCTCCGGAGAGGCGCGACAGGATTTGGCGATCCACTTCGACGCCTCGCGCTTCCATGCGGCACAGCACGGGGACCAGCGGACGCTCCAGCCGTTCGTAGACGGTGACCATCTTTTCCGCCACCAACCGCGCCTTCAGCAGCTTCCACAGGCGCAGGGTGATATCAGCATCTTCCGCTGCGTAGGCGGTCGCCTTGTCGATCGCCACTTTGTCGAAACTGACCATGGATTTGCCGGACCCCGCGACCTCCTTGAAGGGGATCGGTGTGTGGCCGAGATGGGCTTCCGACAGAGCGTCCATGCCGTGCTTGGAGCGGCCAGCATCCACCACATAGGAGAGCAACATCGTATCGTCGAAGGGGCCGATTTCGATGCCCTGCACGGTTTCACCGTGCATCTTAAAAATTTGGCGCGACAGCACCAGCCAGTCATATTTCAGGTTCTGGGCGATCTTCAGCACGCCCGGCGCTTCCAGCATGGGCTTCAGAAGGGCCAGCGCCTCGTCGCGGTCCATCTGGTCGGGGTCGAGACCTTCGGAGAACATGTCGCCATCGCCGGACGAGCCGTCTTTCAGATGCGCCAGCGGGACATAGCAAGCGCGGCCCGGGCCGGTGGCCAGCGACACGCCGACGAGCTCGCAGGCCATGGCGTCGAGGGAGGTCGTTTCGGTATCGACAGCGACGTGGCCGAGATCGTGCGCCTCATCGATCCAGCGTTGCAGTGCTTCGGCATCACGAACGGTTTCGTACGTGGAATGGTCCACCGGTTCGGCGGCGATTTTCGCCGTCAGCTCCTCCACCAGATGGGCGGGCTGGTAGGGTGGGCCGCCGCCTTCTTCACGTGGTTGGGTGTGGTCACCGTCGATGCTTTGCGGACCATCGAAATCCGGCCCGCGCATTTCGTATCCTTCGACAGAGACCTCTTCCGCTTCCACCTCTGCAGCGTCGGTCTCGGTGTCCGCCGCGACGCGGCGGGTGAGAGAATTGAGGCCGACGCCTTTTAGGAAGGAGATGAGACGCGGGCCGTTGACCGGTTCCAGCGCGAGATCATCGAGCGACAGATCCAGCGCAACATCGTCCCGAAGCGTCACCAGCTGTTTGGAGATGCGGGCCAGGTCCGCGTTCTCGATGATGTTTTCACGCCGCTTGTTCTGCTTGATCTCGGCTGCCCGCTCCAGCAGTGTTTCGAGATCGCCGTATTCGTCCAGCAGCTGCGCCGCCGTCTTCGGCCCGATGCCAGGGACGCCGGGAATGTTGTCGGTGGAATCCCCCGCCAGCGCTTGCATGTCGATCATGCGCGACGGCTCGACGCCAAATTTGGCGAAGACGCCCTCCTCGTCCACCACCACGTCCTTCATGGTATCGTACATGACGACGCTCTCGTTGATGAGTTGCATCAGGTCCTTGTCGGAAGAGACGATGGTGGTGTCCGCCCCCGCCTCGCAGGCCATGCGAGCATAGGTGGCGATGATGTCGTCGGCCTCGTAGCCCTCCGTCTCGATGCAGGGCACATCGAAGGCGCGGGTGGCCTGGCGGATAAGCGCGAATTGCGGGCGCAAGTCCTCCGGCGGTTCGGAGCGGTTGGCCTTGTATTCGGGGTAAATCTCGTTGCGAAATGTGGTGGAGGAATAATCGAAGATCACCGCGAAATGGGTCGGCACCACGCCGCGGGCCGTATCGCGGGCCTCGTCCAGCAGCTTCCACAGCATGTTGCAAAAGCCGGAGACGGCGCCGATGGGCAACCCGTCAGATTTGCGCGTGAGTGGCGGCAGCGCGTGATAGGCGCGGAAGATATAGGCGGAGCCATCCACCAGATAGAGATGATCGCCCTTTTTCATGACTGCCTGATCCGTTCCAAGAGTTGCCCTTTCGTTTCGCATGGGCAGCGCGCCAGCGGAAGGGTGAAACCGTCGGCTTCACACTTGCATCCTCACGGCCGGGTGGGCGACGGTGGCGCAAAGCCTGACACATCCGGAACGAACCGATGACCGACAAACTGCAAGCCGCCCTCGACCGCGCCGACGCCAATCTCGACGGCTCCATGGACCGCCTGTTCCACCTGCTGCGGATTCCCTCCATCTCCACCGACCCGGCCTACAAAGCGGAATGCCAGCGGGCGGCTGACACGCTGGTGGCGCAGCTGAATGCACTGGGCTTCGATGCGTCCGCGCGTGAGGTTCCCGGCCACCCGATGGTGGTGGCGCATCATCCCGGACCAAAAGACGGTGGCGACGTTCCCCACGTCCTCTTCTACGGCCATTACGATGTGCAGCCGGTGGACCCGATCGAATTGTGGGAGACCGACCCGTTCGAGCCCACGATCAAGGGCAAGGGGGACGATGCGAAAATTGTCGCTCGTGGTTCCTCTGACGACAAAGGACAGTTGCTGACCTTCGTGGAAGCCTGCCGCGCGTGGATCGAGACCTCCGGCGATTTGCCGCTGAAGGTGACGCTGTTGTTCGAGGGCGAAGAGGAGAGCGGCTCGCCCTCGCTGGAACCCTTCCTCGAAGCGGCGAAGGAGGAACTCTCCTGCGACCTCGCGCTGGTCTGCGACACGTCGCAATGGGACGAGGACACGCCGGCCATCACCACCACGCTGCGAGGCATGTCGTCGGATGAACTGACCATCCACGCCGCCAATCGCGACCTGCATTCGGGCTATTACGGGGGCGCGGCGGCGAACCCCGTCCATGTGCTGACGAAAATCTTGGCCGACCTGCACGCCGAGGACGGTTCGGTGACGCTGGACGGCTTCTATGACGGCGTGGACGAGGTGCCGGAGGACGTGAAGGCCAGCTGGGACGCGCTACCCTTTTCCACGCGGGAGTTCCTCGGCGATATCGGCCTGTCCATGCCGTCGGGCGAGGCCAACCGCTCCGTGCTGGAACAGACCTGGTCGCGCCCCACGGCGGAGGTGAACGGCATCACCGGCGGCTACACGGGCGAAGGCTTCAAGACCGTGATCGCCGCCAAGGCGTCGGCCAAGATTTCCTTCCGCCTCGTCGGCACGCAAGACCCCGATCAGGTGGCTGAGGCCTTCCGCGCCCATGTGGACGCGCGGCTGCCGGAAGACTGCCGCGCCGAGTGGCACCCCCACGGCCGCAGCCCCGCCACACAGCTGGACTGGGAATTGCCGGAACTGAAAAAAGCCGCCGCCGCGCTGACCGACGAATGGGGCCGCGACGCCGCCCTCATCGGCAGCGGCGGCTCCATCCCCATCGTCGGCAACTTCAAACGCCAGCTCGGCATGGACAGCCTGCTCATCGGCTTCGCACTGGCCAGCGACGCGATCCACTCACCCAATGAGAAGTATCAGGTGAAGAGTTTCCGGAAGGGGATCAGGAGCTGGGTGCGGGTGATGGATGCGTTGGCGGGGTGAGGGGTAACAGCTTGGCAACCGCTGGGCCGAAACAATGACCGCCATCCAACTGATCCCGATAGGGTTTGTCCTTTATGCGGCCTGGTATTGTTGGCGGCATGTTACTCGATCAAACTTCCTCTTTTGCTTGCTTTTTCTATCCGGCGTCATCGGTTTCATGGGGCCGTTTTTCATCCCACAATTCGGTAAGTCATTGTCTTGGCTGGAATTCCCGGCAATATCCATGACAACAACAATCCGAGCCGAGGATGGAACCATCTATGCCGCTATTGAGCATCTTGATCGAATTCAAGCGTATGATCGTGAGGGAAATTTCATAACCGGCTGGTTCGTAGATGCTCATGGAGGCATCTTTCTGATAGGCGTGACCAAAGAAGGTTATGTAGCTGCGGCTTCGGCGCGTAGCGATCAGCTGGAGTTTTTCACTAAGGTCGGCGAGCCAGCCCGAAAGACAGTTCACATACCCGATGACACAGATGTCGATTTCTTCGGTGATGTCATGAAAGCGAAGGAATTTGCGCCCTTAGGTTTGACCCTCACCTACTCTAAAGTTGTGCCAAACCCTGCTCCGCCGATCACAACCCTCTTACTGTTCCCATTAATCAATCCGTTCATGGCATGGGCATTTATCGGCATAGGAGGCCTAGCAGCGTTTGGTCTGAAGGGTTTTGATAATATCAGCCGGTGGCCGCGCTCCTAAAACCGATTGGAAACACAGTGTTTGATACTGATAAAAACACTTGTTTCACCGTAGCCAACTATTCGGTCTGCTCACCGAAAGGGACGCAACAGGTGAGACTTCGAAGCATTACCAAATGGATTTACGCATAGCATTATGAGAGGATTCGCAGCGGAAGGTATGGATTACCTGAGTGAACGAATAATTGATCCAAAATCATATGACTTCGGACCCAAAGAGGACTTGGAGGGTAAATCAAATTTCGGCCGGCATATCTTTATCGAACGTGATGGCTGTTCACGCGAGATAATTCGGCTTAACGTCCTCAATGACCGGCACAGAGAGGAAATCATCGCGTTTCACTTCGCGCAGCAATACGCGAACATTCATTACAGCGGATCGAATGAACAACCTCAGTTTTACGTAGTTGGTCGCGACAATCCTTGGGATTTTGAATACGTCATGCATGACGGCTCGACATTCAATGTCGAGATATGTCGAGTTGCAGACCGCAAATTGCTCAAAGCTATGAAGGCCGAAAATGATGTGATGGAGATTTTATCTAAACCGACCATCAAGGGTTATGAGGTTTTAAAGGTCGAAAGGTTGTTTCCTGGCCTTCTACCACAGCACCTCACGGACTCCGTTCAATCGAAGCGCGACAAAACAAGATCGTTCTCAATTCGCGATCAACGTCAAGAAAGGAGGTTATTCCTTCGACCTGCGATGGAACCGGCAAGTTTCGATTTTCAATCGCATCTGGTGGACGTTCTGTCCAAAAAAGCAAGTAAACGTCATTCAGATAAAGATGACACGATTATCATTGTCGATAATCTAACGACACATATCAAACCGAAGGACGTGTTTGCAGTCGCAGAGAAATTGGCAGCCTTCCTAGACGAACTGCCGTTTCCGTCGATTTGGTTCTACACCGGTTATTACAGCGCACTTGATGGGACAGACTATGAATGCTCACTTATTCCCTTGAAAATGACGGGGTTCGAACGCGGGCATTTTTCAAGCTGAACATCTAGCGAACTTGTCTCACCGCACCAACTCCTTCATCGCATCCCCCAGCCCTGATAACGTCAACGGATACATCCGTTCGTCCATGATTTCGCGGATCATTGCGGTGGACTGGGTGTATTTCCAGTAGTCTTCCGGCACGGGGTTGAGCCAGACGGTGCTGGGCCATTGGGCGGTGGCGCGGCGTAGCCAGGTCTCGCCGGCTTCCGCGTTCCAGTGTTCCACCGCGCCGCCGGGATAGGCGATCTCGTAGGGGCTCATGGCGGCGTCGCCGACGAAGATGCATTTGTAGGATGGGCCGTAGGTCCGCAGCACCTCATGCGTGTCCATCTGCGCGGTGCGGCGGCGGCGATTGTCCTTCCACACGCCCTCATAGAGGCAGTTGTGGAAGTAGAAATATTCCATCTGCCGGAACTCGGAACGGGCGGCGGAAAACAGCTCCTCCACCACGCGGATGTGCCCATCCATTGAGCCACCGACATCGAGAAACAGCAGCAGCTTCACCGCATTGCGCCGCTCGGGCCGGGTCTTCACGTCCAGATAGCCGTGCTCGGCGGTGGCGCGGATGGTGCCGTT
>JBCCRF010000031.1:0-15637 GCA_039208305.1 Pseudomonadota bacterium | reverse complement strand
GCGCTCGGCTTCGACAGCCCGACGCGCAATTCGCTCGATACTGTGGGGGACCGCGACTTCGCACTCGAATATCTCGCAGCCTGCGCCATCACCGGCACGCATCTGTCGCGGTTGGCGGAGGAGCTCGTCATCTGGTCGACACCGCAATTCGGCTTCGTCGCCATGTCAGACCGCTTCTCCACCGGCTCTTCCATCATGCCGCAGAAAAAGAACCCGGATGCAGCCGAACTGGTGCGCGGCAAGATCGGGCGCATCAACGGCTCGCTCGTTGGTCTGTTGACGGTGCTGAAAGGTCTGCCACTGACCTATTCCAAGGACATGCAGGAGGATAAGGAAGGCGTGTTTGACGCTGCTGAAACGCTGGAGGTTTGCCTCGGCGCGACGGCAGGCATGATTGCGGATATGACCGTGAAGCCCGACGCCATGCGCGCCGCTGCAGGCTCCGGCTATTCCACGGCGACCGATCTTGCCGACTGGCTGGTGCGAGAAGCGGGCATTCCTTTCCGCGACGCGCACCATGTCACGGGCCGCGCCGTGGCGCTTGCTGAAAAGCTTGGCTGTGAATTGGCGGATGTACCGCTGGCTGAGCTACAGGAGCTTCACGCTGACATCACCGAAGGCGTCTACGGTGTGCTGAGCGTTGACGCCTCCGTCGCCAGTCGTACCAGCTTTGGCGGTACCGCGCCCGACAATGTGCGTCAGCAAATCGCGTGGTGGCGGGAGCATCTGTAAGGGTTTCGCAAATTTCCAAAACTGCTAGAAGAAACGCCATGTCCATTCTGTACAAGACCGCTGTCACCGTGACCTGCATCGCCGCGCTTGTCGTGGTGAGCGGCTGCGGTCGTGCGGGCTCGCCGGTGACGCCATCGCAGGCGGCGATCGATCAGGCGAAAGAGGAAGAACGTCCGGCCCCGGAAAGACCGACGCCCAACGCGCAAAACCCCGACAAGGGTTTCATCCTCGACGGCCTGCTGAAGTAGAGCCTCGGCTCCTTTTTTCGGAACAAGTCCCGTGAACCATTTCGATTACCGCAACGGCATTTTGCATGCCGAAGACGTGCCACTGCCACAGATCGCAGCCGAGGTTGGCACGCCATTTTATTGCTACTCCTCCGCCACGCTGACGCGGCATTATACGGTGTTCGCCGAGGCTTTTGCCGAACTCGACGCGCTCGTCTGCTATGCGATGAAGGCGAATTCCAATCAGGCCGTCCTTGAGACATTGGCGCGGCTGGGTTCGGGGGCCGATGTGGTCTCCGGTGGTGAGCTGATGCGCGCTCGGCGTGCGGGCATCCCGGCGTCGAAAATCATGTTTTCCGGCGTCGGCAAGACGGCGGACGAGATGGACCTCGCGCTTGGCGAAGAAATCCTGTGTTTCAACATCGAATCCGAGCCGGAGTTGGACGTGCTATCGGCCCGCGCCGTTGCCATGGGCAAGACGGCGCATGTGTCCTTCCGCATCAATCCGGATGTGGATGCGAAGACCATCGAGAAAATCTCGACCGGCAAGAAGACTGATAAGTTCGGCATTCCCCACGATGAAGCCTCGCGGATCTATGCCCGGGCAGCGGAATTGCCGGGCATCGAAGTCACCGGCATCGACATGCATATCGGCTCGCAGATCACCGATCTCGCGCCTTTCGATACGGCCTTCGGGCGGTTGGCCGATCTGGTGAGCCATCTGCGCAGCGAGGGCCACACTATCGAGCATGTGGATGTCGGCGGTGGCCTTGGCATTCCCTATCACGAGGACAACAATCCACCGCCCAACCCGGACGATTACGCGGCTATTGTCACCAAACACGTCAGACATCTCGACGCGAAGGTGATCTTCGAGCCGGGGCGCTTGATTGCGGGCAATGCGGGTATCTTCGTCACCAAAGTGATCTACGTGAAGGAAGGCGATGCGCGCTCTTTCGTAATCGTCGATGGTGCGATGAACGATCTTATCCGCCCAACGCTCTACGAAGCCTATCATGAGGTGCGCTCGGTTGATGTGAACCGCGCCAATGGCCCGCGCTTTACGGCGGACGTGGTGGGGCCGGTTTGTGAGAGCGGCGACTATCTGGCCAAAGAGAGTGAGATGCAGAAGCCCCGCGCGGGTGATCTCATCGCGCTGGGCTCAGCCGGTGCCTATGGTGCGGTGCAGGCAGGCACCTACAACACCCGCGCGCTGGTGCCGGAGGTCATGGTGAAGGGTGACCGGTATCACGTCATCCGCCCACGCCTGTCGCTGGATGCGCTGATCGATCTGGACTCCGTGCCGGATTGGTTTGAGGACTAACGTTACTTGTACGGATCAGCCGCGTCTCTCAGCCCGTCGCCCAAAAAGTTGAACGCCAGGATCACCAGGATCACCGGTACAACCGGATAGATCAGCCATGGCTTCACGGCGACGACGTTGATGCTTTGCGCTTCGTTGAGCAGCACCCCCCACGAGGTAATCGGCTCCCGCAGGCCGAGGCCGAGGAAGGAGAGCGCCGTTTCGCCGAGGATCATGGTGGGGATGGTGATGGTGGCCGACGCGATGAGGTGGCTCATGAAGCCCGGCACGAGATGGCGGCCGATGATGCGTGGGGCCTTCGCGCCGATCAGCTGAGCGGCGAGCACGTAATCCTCTTCGCGTAATGATAAAAGCTTCGACCGCACGGCGCGGGCGAGCCCGGTCCAGTCCAACAGGCCCAATATGATTGTGATGCCGAAATAGATCAGGATCGGCGACCAACTGGCGGGCATAATCGCCGATAGGGTCAGCCAGAGCGGGATCGTGGGGATGGACTGCAGCACCTCGATGACGCGTTGAACGATCATGTCCACCCAGGAGCCGTAATAGCCCGCCGCACCACCGATCACGATGCCCAACAGGAAGGAGACCGAAATACCGATCAGGCCGATGGTGAGCGAGATCCGTGCGCCCTGCAGGATGCGCGACAGCAGATCGCGCCCCAGCCTGTCCGTGCCGAGAAGATAGAACGGCGCGCCTTTGGGGGCGCAGACGAGATGGTTGTCGGCGGGGATGAGGCCGAACCAGTTGTATTCATCGCCCGAGCAGAAGAAGGACAGCTTCATCGGTTTGGTCGTGTCCTGCGTGTATTCGCGGGTCATCGTCTCCAGATTAAGCTTGCGCTTCAGGTCGTAGACAAACGGGCCGACAAATTCCCCTTCATGGAATAGGTGAATGCCCTGCGGCGGCACGTAGATGTGCTGCGAATGGCGGGTCTGATAGTTCCACGGCGATAGGAATTCCGAGATCAGCACCGAGGCGTAGAGGATCGCAAGGAACACGCCGGACCAGACGGCCACGCGGTGTTGGCGGAATTTCCACCACATCAGTTTCAGTTGCGAGGCGAAGAAGATTTTCTCCTGCTCCGGCGTCATCTGTTGCACCGAACGCAGGTCGAACGGTTCGGTGGAAACGAAATGGGGCAGCGCGCCGGTGCCCTCGGGGGGCAATGGCGAGCCGGTCTGTGTGCCTTTCGGCAGGCTGGCTTTCAGGCGCTCTGCTTCAGCGGCTGCCTCTGCGCCCGGCGTATCGTCCAGCGTCAGTGGCGTGTCAGCATCGGCTGCGAAGGTCTCGGTGTTGCCACCGCTAAGTCCGTCGGTCATTTCGATGCCCCCCCGGTGAGGCGAATGCGCGGGTCAAGGAAGCCGAGCAGGATATCCGACAGAAGCACACCAATGACCGTCAACGTGGCGAGGAACATCAGGAAGGAGCCGGCGAGATACATGTCCTGACTGCGCAGCGCGTCGATGAGCAGCGGGCCGGTGGTGGGCAGCGATAGCACGATGGCGACGATTTCCGCACCGGAAATAATGGCTGGCAGCAGCGAACCGATATCGGCGACGAAGAAGTTCAAGCTCATGCGCAGCGGGTATTTTACCAGCGCCTTGAAGGGCGGCACACCCTTGGCGCGAGCGGTGGTGACGTATTGCTTCTGCAACTCGTCCAGCAGGTTGGCGCGGATGCGGCGGATCATGGCCGCTGTGCCGGATGTGCCGATCACGATCGTGGGCACGATCAGGTGCTCGAGGATGGAGACGAATTTATCCCAGCTCATGGGCTGGTCGATATACTCAGCGTCCATCAAGCCGCCGATGGAGACGCCGAAAATCGTCTGTGCGAAATACATCATCACCAGCGCCAGCAGGAAGTTTGGCGTCGCCAGCCCCAGCAGGCCGACGAAGGTGAGGCCATAGTCACCCCAGGAATACTGGTGCGTTGCGGAATAGATGCCGATGGGAAAGGCAATGATCCAGGTGAGGATGATGGTGGCGAAGGAGACGAGGATCGTCAGCCACAGCCGGTCGCCCACCACTTCCGACACTGGGCGCTGGTATTCGAAGGAATAGCCGAAATCGCCGGTGACGAAATTGCCGATCCACAGCAGGTAGCGCTTCCACATAGGCTGGTCGAGCCCGTATTCGGCGCGCAGATACTCGACGCGCGCCATGTCCACGCTCTCGCCCGACGCCAGCAACTCGCCGATGTAGGTTTCCACATAGTCACCCGGCGGCAGCTGGATGATCGTAAAAATGACGATCGACGCCAGGATCAGCGTCGGGATCATCGCGGCACAACGGGCGAGGACGTAGCGGAACATGCGCGTTTATCTCCGCTGCGCTGTGGGGTGGAGGACCGGTCTCACGCTCATTCCGCCAGATAATACGTGTCAGGCATGGACTGGCCGAAATAGAGCGTCGGTTCGAAGGCCCAAACGGCTTCCGCGGGGACGTTTTTCAGCTGGTTCGACACCACGATGGGCTGCAGGCCGCCGGAGACGATGCCAATGGTATAAACCTGATCGGTGAAGATGGAGAGCATCTCGTCCCAGATCTTGGTTTGTTGCGCGGTGTCGGTCGCGGTGCGCCATGAAGAATAGAGTTCCGACAGACGTTTGATTTCTGGCGTATCCGGAGCGGTGCCGGTGGAGCCTTTGGACTCGTAAT
This sequence comes from Pseudomonadota bacterium, assembly GCA_039208305.1. Classification (GTDB taxonomy): domain Bacteria; phylum Pseudomonadota; class Alphaproteobacteria; order Rhizobiales; family Rhizobiaceae; genus Pseudahrensia. Next base: position 10,691 of record JBCCRF010000031.1, on the reverse strand, counting down.
AGAGACCGTAGGAGGGCCATTGCGCCTGCACCGGCGAGATGGGCGCCAATTCCTCCGGGTTCATCTGTGCCGTGGCGAGGCCGCGGTTGAGGCCCTGCCAGGTGGACATGACCGTCTCGCCGTTCGACACACGCCCGCGCAGGATGTCGCGCTGGGAGGGTTTGACGAAGAGCTTCACGCCGATCTGACGCCAGTGATCGGCGATCAACTGCAGGATGTCCGTTTCCTGGCTGCTTTCGCCTGCGGTCTCCACGATGATTTCAAAAGGGCGACCATCGGGCATCAGTCGCACGTTGGCGCTGTCGCGCTTGTCGAAACCCGCTTCGTCGAGAAGTGCGTTGGCCTGTTCCACATCGAAACTTGAATAGGCGTCGGCATAGTCCTGCTTGAACAGTGGGCTGTCCGGCAGCACGGAATTCGCCTGCGGGCGGGCGAGGCCGAAGAAGATCGCTTCGTTGATCTCGTTGCGGTCGATGCCCATTGAGAGCGCACGGCGCACACGCACGTCAGAGAAGACTTGCCGGAAACCCTCGTCCTTTGTGTTGAGGTTGGGCAGCAGCGTCATTTCCGAGCCGCGCCCCGATGGCCACAGCAGCACGTTGTAATTGCCCTTGTCGGCGCCTTGCTTGAGGAAGGCGTAATTGTCAAAGCGGATGTAGCGCGCCTGCAGATCGCTCTCCCCGGTCCCTGCCTTCGCGGCTATGATGGACGATGATGCGAGGTTCAGCACCACTTCATCGAGATAGGGCAGTTGCGTGCCCTGCGGGTCGACGCGGTGGTAGTTCGGGTTGCGCTTAAAGACGATGCGTTCGCTTGGAAGATTGGTAGTGTTCACCCAGGGCTGCAGCGTCGGCATATCTGGATTTTCCGGACGGTACTGGCGGGTGAAGCGCTTGTGCAGATTGGTCCAGGCCTGCACCTGCTCGGATTCCACCAGTTCGGCGATCTTTGCCGGGTCCGCATATTTTTCATGGAACTGGCGGGCGAAATGGGCGGGCATATAGAGATACATGGGCCGCGCACCGGCAAGCGCGGTGAGGAAGACCGGGTTCACCGTGTCCCATTCGTAGCGCACCGTCAGCTCGTCAATGAAGGTGACCTTGGGCAGCTTGCCGTCCACCAGCATCTGCTGCGGTGGGCCGCCGGGCTCCAGCTGGTCGTTATTGGCGACATCTTCCCACCAGTAGCGGAAGTCCTCCGTGGTGAAGGGTTGGCCGTCGGACCATTTGTGGCCTTTGCGCAGCTTCAGGGTGAAGATCCGATTTCCTTCGACTTCGATGGCTTCCAGAATATCCGGCACCAGTTCGTAGTTCTGGTTCCAGGTCACCAGCCGTGTGCCGCCATAGACGGTGATCCAGCGCAGATCCTTCGGCTTTGCCATCAGAGTGGTCAGCGTGCCGCCGCGCTGGCCGATGGTTTTGCCCAGCGCTTCGAAATCCAGCACGCGCGGCTGTTCCGGCGGTTCAGCGAGGGCGGACGCGGTGCCGATGGCTGTCAGGGCAATGGCGGAAACGAGGCTTTTGAAGAAGGTCATACTAGGCCTTTTATACATGCAACTGGTTCAGATCGTCGTGGGTCGTGCCGGCCAGTGCCCGCACGGTGTGGGTGTCCGACAGGCGCACCATGGTCATGTCACGGTCATCGTCGGGATGGGCGGCTTCGAAGGGCTCAGGGAAATGGACCGGGCCCTCGCCCGTATCCTGCTCGTAGGCTTCGAAGTCGAGCGGGTGGTCGAGATCGGCGTGGGGCACCACTTTCAGCAGTGATTTGGTGTAGGGGTGAACGGGATTTTCGAACAATTCCCGCCGTGCTGCCATCTCCACAAGCTGGCCGCGATACATCACGCCGATGCGGTCCGCGATGTAGCGCACCACAGCGAGGTTGTGGCTGATGAAAATATAGGTGAGACCGAGTTCGGCCTGCAGCTGCTTCAACAGGTTCAGCACCTGCGCCTGCACCGACACATCGAGTGCGGAGACAGGTTCGTCGAGCACCAGAAGTTGGGGGCGAAGTGCCAGCGCGCGAGCGATGCCGATGCGCTGACGCTGGCCGCCGGAGAAGGAGTGCGGGTAACGACCGAGATACGACGGCTGCAGGCCGACGAGGCGCAGCAGTTCGGCGGCATATTTTTTCTGCTCGTCACTGCTGCCGATGTTATGAACTTCCAGCGGCTCGCGCAGGATGTTCAAAACGGTGGAACGCGGTGACAGAGACGAGAAAGGGTCCTGAAAGACCATCTGCAGTTTTTTGCGAAATTCCTGCAGGCGCTCGCCGTCGATATCCATCAGGTCTGCTGTGCTTTGGCCCTCGTGCCAGAGCAGATTGCCGCTGTCGGCGGTGAGGGCCCGCACCAGCAGTTTGAGCGTCGTTGTCTTGCCGCAACCGGATTCGCCCACAAGGCCGAAGCACTCGCCACGGCGCACGTCGAAACTCACATCATTTACGGCATGAACCTTGGTGGCGGTCTTGCCGAACAGGCCCTTGTTTTTCTTGGCGATGAACGTCTTCGACAGGTTCTTCACTTCCAGCAGAAGGTCGTTGTCGTGTTCGCTTTGGCGGTCGACACCGCCAGACATGGAAGCCGGGATCTCGTGATCGATGTCACGCAGCGAGCGCAGCTTTTCGTCGTAACCCATCGACAGATCAGGTACGGCGTCCAGCAGCGCTTTCAGATACGGATGCTGCGGGTTGCGGAAGATCGCTTCGCGGGTACCAGCCTCCATGATTTGCCCGTGATACATGACGACGATTTCGTCAGCCATGTTGGCGACCACGCCAAGGTCATGGGTGATGAGCAGAACCGCCATACCGAGGCGTTCCTGAAGGCCTTTGAGGAGAGCCAGAATGCGAGCCTGCATGGAGACATCGAGCGCGGTCGTCGGCTCATCGGCGATCAGCAGGGCTGGGTGGCAGATCAACGCCATGGCGATCATAGCGCGCTGGCGCAAGCCGCCGGACAATTCCATAGGATACATGGAATAGGCGGCTTCCGGGTTGGGGAAGCCCACGAGATCGAGCATGTCCACCACGGTTTCGCGGGTGGCGTCGCCCTCGATGCCGCCAGGCACATCGCGGTGCAATTTGAAGGCCTCGCCTATCTGATTGCCGATCGTGTGGAGCGGCGAGAGCGACGTCATCGGTTCCTGAAAGATGATCGACATCTTGCCACCGCGCAGCGCCACGCGCTCCGGTGAACGGTCGCCGAGGGTTGCAAGATCAAGCGGCGTGTCGTTGGCGTTCTCGCGATACCAGATGGAGCCCGATTTGATGCGAGCGACCGTTGGCAAAATGCCGAGAATAGCTTGCGAAAGGATCGACTTGCCGGAACCGGATTCACCCACCAGCGCGACGGTTTTGCCCGCCGGGATGCGAAAGGACGTACCGCGCACAACGTCAAGGTCTGCGCCCTTCAGGTCGATTGCAATGTGAAGATTATCGATGCGGATGATGTCGTGAGTCGACGCCTCGGCGGACGCCGTTGCGTCAGCCATGGCTGCGGCTACGGGCGCGTTTGATTCCGCCCCGCCCGCGTCTGACGACAACACGTTGTCCAACCTCTACTCCCCGGCACCTTGTCCGCCCCATCGCTTGATGTGGCACAGGATTTCAGGAAACTGTGACACGAATTGAACCACGGTTCAAAGGGAAGAAACTCCATCGTCACCGATTAACCGAAGCTGTGACTTTTCGTAGAGATAGAGGCCGTCATGGGGGATGTCGGCGCTGGCCGCGTCGTGCTTGGACCAGCTGCCGATTTCATGCAGCAGAATGCGAATGACGACGGAATGGGTGACCACGATGGAGTGGGATTTCAGTTCAGCGACGGCCTGTCGGATCGCTGGTGCGCGCTGTGCCATGCGTTCTCCGCCGCCATCGGCAGCGAAGTGCCAGCGATCCGATTTGCGTCCCTTTCGCTCGTGGTAATGGGTGTCCTTCACCTGCTGGCTGGTCAGCCCCTCCCAGCGCCCCATGGAAAGTTCGCGCAGTCGTGGCTCGATGGAGATGGATGAAGGACCGAAACCAAGTTGGTTGGCAATGATCTCCGCGCTCTGCCTTGCCCGAACCATGGGGGATGAAACGAGTGTTATCTCTTCTGTATTGAGCGTGCCGGTCTTCAAAATGTCTTTGAGCAACGCGGCCTGTCGTTTCATCCCGTCGCGACCGCCCGACGACAGTTCCGTTTCGGTGCTGCCCTGATAGCGCTGCTCTTCGTTCCAGGTTGTGAGACCATGGCGCATAAAGATCAAAGGCTGAGGGATTTTCATCGCCGGTTTCTGGACAAACGGTTGCATCACGGCAAGTGTCTTTTGGTGCCGTTTCAGGGGAGCCATCGTTAACGCATGAAGCGTCTTTTCGCATTTGTCTTCATCATTATATCGCTATCTGCGTTCGAGCCTCGCGAGACTCTCGCACAGACCGCGGTTACCGGTGGACTGCTGTCTGAAGAGGAGGCTCAGGATGGGCTGAGCCAGCTGATAGAAGACGCAAAGCGTGACGGTTCCACCGTCATCGTGGTCCGCCCTGGGCAGGAGGAAAAAGAAGAACCGGCAATGGCCTTGTTCGATGCGGAGCGAGCCCTCCAGATTCGCGCGCGCATTGCCCAAATCCTGTCGTTGACCCCGAAACTGCCGGGCACGCTGACCCGCGTCATCACCAGCGAGATGGGACCGGAGGGCGGGCGTGGCTGGCTTTATCACGGTATTTTTAACGCGCTGCTCGGGCTGTTCATCGCCTGGCTTGTCATGCGGCCGTTGCAGAAAGCCATGCGCGGACGTTTTGCCAGTATGTACGACCCGAACCCGAAGACGGCGGCGGATAAATCGAAATATCTGCTGTTCCGCGCGCTTCTCGCGGCGCTCTACGCGGTTGGCTATGTGGTCATTGCTGGGCTCGTGGCTATCGTGTTCCACAATGGTGATATCCGCACGCGTATCGTGACGGTGGAGATCATCGTCGGTTACGCGATCTACCGGATGCTGCGCTACGGCGTATCATGGAATCTGTTGGCTTACGATGCTCCCAATCATCGGCTCTTGAACCTGACGGATGAAGAGGCCGGACGCATGCACCGGCACTGGTGGGTCCTGGTGGCGCTGGTGCTGGTGGCGACAGGCATCGTCCGCTTCTTCGTGCTGATCGGCTTCAATTCAGGCAATGGCGAGTTCAACGGCAATGGGGTGCTGTCGTTGGGCGAAGCCCAGTTGCTCTACGTGCTGAATGCAGGCTTTGCGCTTTCGATGCTCGTACTGCTGACCATCTTGAACTGGAGCGCTCTCGCCCACGCTGTGGCTCCACGATCCAAAGGTGTCGCGTTCTATAAAGCGCGGGTCGCTGCTGCCCGTTTGGTCCCGCCTTTTGTCGTCACCTATTCGCTGGCCGCCTTCGCGATGTTCGTCTGGCGCGTCGCTTCTCTGCAGCCGGATGCTGGTGCGTTTATCGTGGGCCCCTTCATTGTCTCTTACGCCGCGCTGATCGCGACGGGCGTGGCGCTTATCGTCATCCAGTATATCTACGGCCGACGCGAACAGAGCTTCTACGAACGGCAGGCCCGGGAGTTGGAGCGCCAACGGGAGCAGGCAGCCATAGCGGCTGCAGCGATGCGTGCCGATGATGACGGAGACGATGATGACATCTTTCCTCCTCAAGAAGGCGAAGAGATGCACGTCTCCGAACCCGGTGGACCGCCGCCGGAAGAAGCAGAGGTGCAGTTCGAATATCAACCGCTGTTGCGTGGCCTGATCGAGCGCGCGGTGGGCGCTATCGTCATCGTTGTGGCGCTAGGGGAATTAGGCCGCATCTGGGGCGTCGATGTCATGGCCAAGAATAATTGGTGGGCGTCCTTCCTCGACATCGTTCTAGTTTGCGCGCTGGGCTGGTTCGCCTATCGCGCCGTCTGCCTGTTTGTGGACCGGCGCATGGAAGCGGAAGGCGGTGCTCCTGTGGAGGAGGAAATCGGCGGAGAAGGCGGTGGAGCGGGCGCGTCGCGCATGGCGACACTGTTACCGATCGTGCGCTACGTGATGATCTCCGTCATCGTCTCCATAGCGCTGATGATCGTGCTGTCGGAACTGGGGGTCGATATCGGTCCGCTTTTCGCCGGTGCCGGGGTCGTGGGCATTGCTGTAGGCTTCGGTTCGCAGAAGCTCATTCAGGACATGTTCTCCGGTGCCTTTTTCCTGCTGGATGATGCGTTCCGCCGGGGTGAATATGTGGAGATCGAAGGTATCAAGGGCACGGTGGAGAAGATTTCCGTGCGGTCGTTCCAGTTGCGCCACCACCTTGGCGCGCTGCACACGATCCCCTTCGGCGAAATCAGGCAGCTCACCAATTATTCCCGCGATTGGGTGCTGATGAAACTGCCGCTACGCGTGACCTACGATACGGATGTGGAGAAGGTCCGCAAACTTGTGAAGAAGCTTGGTCAGCAACTGCTCGATCATCCGCAGGTGGGCCACACTTTCATGCAGCCCCTGAAGAGCCAGGGCGTCTATCGCATGGAAGACAGCGCCATGATCATTCGCGTGAAATTCATGACCAAGCCCGGTGAGCAATTCGTCACCCGCAAGGTTGTCTACGAGAGCATTCAGGATCTCTTCGCCCGTGAAGGCATCCACTTCGCCCATAAAGAAGTGACGGTGCGATTGGCCGAAGATGCCGCGAGCGAAAAGCTGTCGGAACAGGAAAAGAAAGCGTTGACTGCCGCTGCGCGCTCGGTGATCGATGCCGAAGCTGAAACACAGGCCGCTGCAGGTGGCAAAGCCGGAGATGATGGTGGGCGGTAGGGCGAAAGAGGTCCTCGACACGACTTCGGACTTCGGAACTTACACCGCCAGGTTTTCCGAGCGTTTGCGCTGGTCGGCGTCCGACTGGCGGGTTCTGCCGACATCCTGGCGACAGAAGTTGCGAAAGCGTTTTGCACGGCCCGTCAGGGGCCCTTTCGACATCAACTTCGAGGGGATGAAGCTACGGCTTTATCCTGCGGAAAACCATTGTGATCGTATCATCTTTGGGCGCTCTGATCTGCCGGAACGGGCGGAGCATGAGGCGCTGCTGCCGTTGCTCACACCGGGCATGGTTTTCGTGGATATCGGTGCCAATGTCGGCTCCTATTCCTGCTTCGTGGGTACGAGATGTCGTGCCTTGGGTGGGGGCGATGCGACGCTGATCGCGCTGGAGCCGCATCCGCGCACGGTGCAGAAGTTGCGTTTCAATCTGACTGCCAACGGATTGCCAACTGAGAACGTCGTGCAGGCTGCTGCTGGCCCGGAGGTGGCGCAGATGGAGCTGTGGTCCGATGGCGGCTCAAACATCGGCCACACGTCGCTGCTGCCGGAAGGGACGGCGAATGCGAAGGTGAGCGAGACGGTGGCGGTCCGTCCGCTCCTCGAGATCGTTCAAGAAGCGGGCGTGGAACAGATCGATGTGCTGAAAATCGATGTGGAGGGTTTCGAGGACCGCGCGCTGGCCCCGTTTTTCGACACTGCGCCCGATGATCTGCTCCCGAAACACATTTTGATTGAGATCGCGCATCAGTCGCTCTGGGAGCATGATTTGCTGCATATTTTCTCGGCGAAGAATTACGAAGCCGGCTTTCGCACTGCTGAAAATCTGCTGCTGTCGCGTAAGTAGAGATTACGCTGGAAAGAAGGGTCGCGACGGGCGGTGGGGAGGGAGAAAGGCCCCGGTGATCGATCAGCCCGTCGCGGCCAAGTTCTCGTCGTCGCTTTTCCGGGAGGGAAGGGCATGGCCCTGCAGGGCGGCGTTCACCGCCTGGCGGATGTGCTTCAACGTAAAAGGTTTGGAGACCACATCGATGATGATGGCATCGAGGCCATCGGCCCGCTCGCGCTGGTCGGCATAGCCTGTCATCATCAAAATCTTCAATTCGGGATAGTGCTTTGCGGCCTGAGTCGCCAGTTCGATGCCGTCCATAAAGGGCATCTTCACATCGGTCAGTAGCAGATCGAATTCGCCTTCGTGCTCAACGAGACGATCATAGCCGTCCTCACCATCATCGGCTTCGATGATGGTGTGACCGTCAGCGGCCAGCGCCCGCGCCACGAAGGCGCGCACGGCCGAATCATCTTCAGTGACCAGTATCCTTGCCATGAAAGAAGCATGGCGAGCGTATGGTTAACAGATCGTAAACGAGAGCTTAACTTGTCTTAAGCGTCGCCCTCGACAACGCCAACGAAGGGCAACTCGCGAAAGGCGTAGCCCACATCCATGCCGTAGCCGACGACGAAATGATCGGGGCAGACGAAACCGGTATAGTCGGCATTCACATCCGCCTTGCGCTTCGACCTCTTGTCGAGCAGCACTGCGATTTCAACGCTCGCAGCGCCGCGCTCCAGCATCAGGTCGCGTGCGAATTTCAGCGTGTTGCCGCTTTCCAGAATGTCATCGATCAAAAGAATATCGCGACCCTTGGGATCGGAATCGATGTCTTTGACGATGGTGACGCCTGCTGACTCCGTTCCTTTGCCGTAGGAGTAGAGCGTGATGAACTCCACCTCTGGTTCCATGCCACGGGCATGCATGGCGCGGATCAGGTCAGCGGCGAAGATGAAAGAGCCTTTGAGGATCGCGATGACGAGCAGGTCGCGCCGTGCTCCGGCGCCCATCTCTTCGGCCATGACGAGGTTACGCTCGGCGATGTCGTCCGCCGTGTAGAGCGTGGAGATGCGCTTGCCCCGCACCACGATTTGCTGAGTTCGATCGGGTGCGGCGTCATTCATGAGAGACTGGCATGTGCGGGTCGCTATTGGGGCGGCGTGAAACTCACCCTTACATCGCGCACGCCTTCGGGGAAACCGTGGGCGACGGCGGTGAAGCGGCCTTTTTCACCGGCACTCAATTGGCGGGCCGATGCGGTGGCCGTCCATTCGTACAGCTTGTGGGAGCCTTCTCCTAACATGGTCAGTTCGAGCGATGGCACGGGAATGGTCCCCGAAGCCGTGTTCTCGATCTCGCCGCGCACGATGAGCTTGCGGATGCCGTCGCGGGTTTCTTTCACCGTAGTCACGCGGGCGATTTTCAGGCCCGGATGGTCGGACAGCAAGCCCGCTGCGCGATAGACCTTTGCGGTCTGTGGAACTGTTTCGATGATCGTGTCTTTCAGTCCAACGCCGAGCACCCCGACCATCAACAGACACAGTCCGGTCAGTGCAGTCTTCGGCCATGGGGCGGACGGGATCTGCTCCGGCGGCAGGCTGTCCACGAAGATGGGCTCAGGCAAGTCTTCCGCGACTACTGGCAGGTTGCTGCGCTTGCTGTAATCCTCCATCAGATCGTCCATCGCAGGCTCGATCGACGGGGCGGCGACCATCATACGGCCTGTGGTTTCCGACACGGGCGTCCACTCGTGATCGCACACGCTGCACTGAAGCGGACGGAACCTAGCGATAACTTCTTGGGGTGGGTCGCGGAAACGGGCGCCACAGGAAGGGCAGATCACAGTCATCGGGGCACTCACTGACGTCGAAGGGCGCAAAACGGGCGTCTTGATAGCGCCCATTTATCGGTGGAAATGGTTAACGCTTCGCTTCGAAAGTGATGCCTTGGAGCCAATCTTCACGCTGTGTTAACCATGATTTAACCGGCGCGGAGCGAACGCTTCGGAGCCGCCGTCCAGCTATTCGAAAAGGGAGCGTCGCATGATCCGGTTCGAAGATGTCGGCGTTCGTTACGGCGAGGGCGAGGAGGTGCTGCGCGATCTCAATTTCACCATCGGCCAGGGTTCGTTCCAGTTTCTCACAGGCCCATCAGGTGCGGGCAAGACCAGCCTCTTGCGCCTGCTCTTTGCGTCTATGAAGCCGACGCGGGGTCGTGTGGAATTGTTCGGCCAGGATAGTGCGACGCTGGATCAGGATACGCTGCCAGCGCTGCGGCGGCGCATCGGCATCGTGTTCCAAGACTTTCGTCTGTTGGATCACCTCACCCTCTATGAAAATGTGGCCCTTCCGCTGCGGGTGCGTGGCGTCGACGAAGAGCGCTACCGCCGCGACGTGATCGACCTGCTGAAATGGGTTGGTCTTTCAGCGCGCATTCATGCCCGCCCGTCAGTTCTATCGGGCGGCGAGCAGCAACGCGCCGCTGTCGCTCGGGCGCTGATCGACCAACCCGAACTGCTGCTGGCGGATGAGCCCACGGGCAACCTCGACCCGACGCTCGCCCGGCGTTTGCTGCGCCTGTTCATCGAGCTTAACCGTTCTGGCACGTCGGTCGTCATCGCAACGCACGATTTGGCCTTGATGGATCAGGTGGATGCCCGGCGGATGGTGCTGAATCACGGCAGGCTGGCGATTCATGATTGAACCGAAGAAGAAGGTTGGCCCCTTCGTTGTGGACGCCGAGGGCGAACTCGATATGGCCAAGACCACGGGGTCGCCACTGGCGGCTGCGGAGCCCGTTCCTCCAGCAACAGCGTCTGGGGCAACCGCTTTGTCGAACGCAGATATTGTAGATGACATCGTGTCCGCCAAGGTGGCTGAGCCCAAGCGCAAGTCACGCATCGCGCGGCTCGCCAAGCGCCGCGGGTGGGGCGGCAAAACGGTCAAACCAGCTGCCCCGTCCGAAACGGGCATGGACCATCGCCCTCAGGAATCCATCGTGCCCAGCGCTTCCGTCGCCAGCACGGCATTGACCCTTGTGGTGGCGATCATGACCTTTCTCGCCAGCTTGACCCTGGG
>JBCCRF010000030.1:0-15697 GCA_039208305.1 Pseudomonadota bacterium | reverse complement strand
TTCACCAACCAGGTGCTGGCGCAGATGGAACTGTGGCAGCGCGGCGACCAGTATGAGAACAAGGTCTACATCCTGCCCAAGCATCTGGATGAAAAAGTCGCCCGCCTGCATCTGGAGAAGATCGGCGTGAAATTGACCGAGCTGGAGCAGGAACAGGCCGACTATATCGGCGTGAAGGTCGATGGCCCTTTCAAGCCGGAGCACTACCGCTACTGATTTGAATTCGGGCTTTCGCGAGCGAAAAGCGAGCCGGGCGAGAGCCCACGCCCGTGCAGCCTTTGGGGCGCGAACGCAAACAACGCCCCTTAAAACCGGAGCACTACCGCCACTAGGCTGGGTGCTTCTGCGAAATCTGAAGAGGCCCGGGCAGAAATGCCCGGGCCCATTTTGTTGCTGCCCGGACTCACATCTTGCCATTAACCCACCGTTAACCATGGCGACCGACATTCACGCTCGCACCGGATTCCGGCTTCCGTTATCGTGAACCGAATCGCGACTGCCTCGACGGCATGGGAGCGAGCGTGACGTTGGTTGGGAGCCCGGCGTGCCGCTCTGTTGCGATGGGGACGGACAAAGATTCGATTTAAGGGTCACCTGTTGCGTGTACGGCCCGTGTGACTGCGCCGATGTGGGGAAGCGTCGGCCCTTCACCAACCGTATGAGGCGGACGGCCGATGACCAGCGAGTGTGGCGGACCCAACATAGGGCAAAATGGCAAATCACGCCTAAGAAAACTGACCGACAGTCTCGCCTGTGGCGTCTCGTTGCTCGTCGGTATCACGGCCGCTGCTACCCCCGCCTTTGCTCAACTGGAATCGCTCGAGGCGCTGCTGCCGGATGCCGGCATGGCCGGAAACGGCCTCGTCTTCGTCTTCTTCGTGGGAGCATTCTCTTTTGCCATGTGGTCCGCCACATGGCTGATCCGTGAACGTCGTGCGCTGGATGACAGCCGCCGTACGCTCAGCCATGAACTTGCTGACCTGAAGGCGCGCCACGAGCGGGCGCAGGCGCTGCTCGATGCGCCGGACCAGCGGGTAGTGGTCTGGGCTGGCGATGAAACGCCACCGATGTGCCGCGGTTCGCTCGGGTCCGCCAGCGGCACACCGGTAGAGGCTGAAAAATTCGTTGCCTTTGGCACCTGGATGGCACCGCATTCCGCCCAGAGTTTCGAACATGCCGTGGAGCGGCTGCGCCTCCATGCCGAGGCGTTCGAGATGGCGGTGGAAACCCGGGATGGCAACGTGCTGGAAGCCCAGGGGCGTGCATCCGGCTCTTACGCCTTCGTACGCTTTTTCTCCCTCACCGGTGACCGCGCAGCGCTGGCCTTGTTGGAATCGCAATATACCAGCCTCATGGCCACCACAGATACTATGCGCACCCTGCTGGAGGCCGTGCCCATGCCGGTCTGGCTGCGAGATCGCAACGAAGAGCTGACCTGGGCCAACCCGGCTTACGTGAAAGCAATCGACAGCACCGACCTCGCCCATGCGGTGGACAGCAATCAGCATTTGCTGGATGCCGGTGACCGCGCCCACGTGCGTGATCATATTGCCGGTGAAGATAGCCAGCGCAGCTTCCACAAGCGCCTCCACGCAACCATGGCCGGTGATCGCCGAACGGTGGACGTAACTGCGATCGAGCATGATGGCGGGCAGGCGGGTCTAGCCGTCGATATGAGCGAAGTGGAACAGGTCCAGTCCGACCTGCGGCGCACACTGCAGGGTCATACTCAGACGCTGGACCAGCTTGCGACGGCAGTTGCCATTTTCGATTCCGACCAGAAGCTCGTCTTCCACAATCAGGCACTCGCCAGCCTTTGGAATTTCGATGCTGGTTTTCTCGAAACTTCTCCGTCCAACGCCGCTTTCTTCAACGAGCTGCGCGACAAGGACCGCATCGCTAATCAGCCCGACTGGCCGAAGTGGCGCGGCGAGTTGCTGGCTGTCCATCACGCGACGGAACCGGCAGAACATTTCTGGCACCTGCCCGATAGCCGCTCGCTGCGCGTCATCGCCAACCCCCACCGGCAGGGTGGCGTGACCTGGGTGTTCGAAAACATCACTGAACAACTGGAGATGGAAAGCCGCTATATCGCGATGACGCAGGTGCAGGGCGAAACGCTGGATCACCTGGGCGAGGCCATCGCCGTTTTCGCCTCCGACGGCCGGCTCAAGCTCTCGAACCCCGCCTTGCAGTCGCTGTGGCACCTGGAAGACGAACAGGTCGCTGCCGACACGCCTATCGCCGACATCGCAGGCCACTGCGCGGAAAAGCTTGCCGAAGACGAGACCGTCGACGAAGCGGGCCGCGCCGAAAGCGCGCTGATGTGGGACGAGCTGGTGACTGGTGTTACCGGCGTGAGCGATTCCCGTGATACAATCGAAGGCCGCCTGCATCTCATGGAGGACCTCGTCTTCGACTACGCGCTGGTACCCCTGCCGAACGGGCAGACGTTGCTCTCCTTCGCGGACGTCTCCGCCGCCGTCAGCCTCGAGCAGACCCTGCTGGAGCGCAACGAGGCGCTGGAGGCCGCGCAGCGGTTAAAGAACGAATTCCTAGAGCACGTCTCCTACGAATTCCGCGCGCCGTTGACCAATATCAAGGGCTTTGCCGAAATCCTTCAGGGTGGCGCTTTCGGGCCGCTGAACCCGAAACAGGCGGAATATATCGATCACATCGCGTCATCCTCTGGCGTGCTGCACACGCTGGTGGACAATCTGCTGGATCTCGCCACGATGGACGCTGGCGCTTTGGAGTTGGATCTTCAACAATTGGATCTCGGCGACACGTTGCAGACGGCCCGCGCCGCCGTGCTGCCCGTGTTGCAGGAGCGGGGGGTCGATCTACGCATTGAGTTGGATGGCGATATCGGTTTCATGGGCGATGCCGATCAGATCCAGAAAATCCTCGGCAACCTGTTGCAAAACGCTGCGCGCTTCTCGCCGAAGAGCGGCACGATCCATCTGGAAGGTTCGGTACAGAGCGACATGGTCGTCATTCGCGTGGCCGACGAGGGGCCGGGCATTCCCGCCGACATTCGCGATACGATCTTCGAGCGCTTCGCCTCCAGCGCAGTGCGCACCCACAAGCGCGGGGCAGGTCTCGGCCTCGCGGTGGCGAAGGCGCTGGCTGGTCTCCACGGTGGCGCACTGGACCTGGATACGTCCGTGGAAGAGGGCGCGACCTTTATTTGCAGTCTGCCGATCGCGCACGATCAGGGTGCATCGCGCCCCATGCTCAACGCTGCGGAATAGGGCCGCGCAGCAGTGAAGCACATGACCGTCGATCTGCCGGACGAGGCGGCGACAGTTCGCTTCGGCGAAACGCTGGCGTTGGCGCTGCGGCGCGGTGATATGGTCTGGCTGCGCGGCGATCTGGGGGCTGGTAAGACGTCGCTTGCCCGCGCCACGATCCGCGCCGCCAGCGGTGATGCGTTGATGGAGGTGCCCAGTCCCACTTTCACGCTTGTGCAAACCTACACTAACCTGCCCTTCGGCACGCTTGCCCATGCCGACCTCTACCGTATCATCGATCCATACGAAGTGGAGGAGTTGGGATTGGAGGACACGCTGGCCGACGGCGTTGCGCTGGTGGAATGGCCCGAAAAGGCGCAGGGTGCGCTGGGCGCGCCTTCGCTCACAATCGATCTGGAGGTGCTGGATGATGATGCACGCCTAGCTTCCATCAGTGGCGATGCCGACACGCTGATCCGCCTGAACCGCAGTCTTGCAATCCGCGATTTTCTCGATGCCAACGACCACTCTGAAAGCACCCGAAGCGTTCTGGATGGCGACGCATCCGCCCGCTCTTACGAACGCATCCAGCGAGGCGATGCAGCCGATCTCATCTTGATGAACGATCCAGGGCGGGCCGATGGTCCGCCGCTCGAAACAGGCATCGGCGCGGGCCGCCCCTACAGCGCAACGGCGCGGCTGGCGGAAGGTTGCCGCGAGTTCTTCGGCGTTGGGACAATGTTGAAAGACGCCGGTCTAGCCGCCCCAAACATACTAGCTGCCGATCTCGACTCCGGTTTGCTGCTGCTGGAAGACCTCGGGCGCGGTATGATCATCGACACCGACCGCTGTCCCGTCCCGGAGCGTTATCTCGCCTCTGCCGAAACCTTGGTCGCGATGCATGAGCGCGAATGGCCGAGCCATGTCGATCTGCCCGACGGCGGCATCTACCGGCTGCCTCGTTACGATCGTGACGCAATGATGATCGAGGTGGAATTGCTCTCCGATTGGTTCCTGCCACGCCAGCGCGGTCACGGCATGAGCGAGGCAGAACGCCACGACTTCAACGCCATCTGGGATGGCCTCATCGAAGAGCTGGCATCGGCGGAAAAGAGCCTCGTTCTGCGCGACTACCACTCCCCCAACATCATTTGGCGCGATGGCGAAAGCGGAACTGACCGGATCGGCATAATCGATTTTCAGGACGCGCTCTGGGGGCCATCCGCCTATGACGTCGCCTCGTTGGCGCAGGACGCGCGGGTGGATGTGTCGGCCGAACTGGAACAAACGATCATCGAACACTATTGCGCCGCGCGAACAGGCATCGACCGTGAAGCCTTCGACTACGCCTATTCGATCATGGCGGCCCAGCGCGCCAGCAAGATCCTCGGCATATTTGTGCGGCTGGACGAGCGTGATGGTAAACCGGCCTATCTCGCTCATCTGCCAAGATTGGAAGACTATCTCGCCCGCTCCTTGCAGCATCCGGTGCTGGCCGATTACCGAATCTTCCTGCGCGACGTGGCTAGGTTTGACGTCTGACCGGATCGCGTCATCGAATCGTTGAAGACGCCCAGCAAACGTGAAACTCTCTTTGGACTGAGGGGGCTGGCTAAGCGACGATGACGGATAAAAGCACGAGTGGTGGAGCTAAGGTCAAGCATGCCATGGTATTGGCGGCCGGCCTCGGCACGCGTATGCGCCCGCTTACCCTGTCCAAGCCGAAACCGCTGGTGGAGGTCGGTGGCCGCACCCTGCTTGACCATGCCCTCGATGGATTGGTGCAGGCCGGTGTGTCGAACGTCGCCGTCAACGTGCACTACCTTGCTCAGCAGATCGAGAACCACGTCGCGAAACGTGACGACCTCACGATTTCCATTTCGAACGAGCGCGCGGAGTTGCTGGATTCCGGCGGCGGCGTCAAACAAGCGGTTGAGGCCTTTCCAGACGCGCCCTGTTTCATTCTAAACGCGGATTCGTTCTGGTGCGATGGCAAGCGCAACAATCTCAATGCCATGGCAAACAATTGGAACGGTGAGGCCATGGACATGCTGATTTTGCTCGCTCGCCACGGGAATGCTGTTGGCTTTGATGGCAAGGGCGACTTTCACATGGATGGCGAAGGTCGGCTGACCCGCCGCGGCGATGCCAACCATGCCGAGTTCATCTATGCGGGCGCCATCCTTGCGCAGCCTTCGCTGTTCACAGCGGAGCCAGCGAAAGTGTTCTCTCTCAACAAGTTGTTCGACGCTGCAATCGAACAGGGCCGCCTCTTCGGCTGCGTGCTGGACGGGCTGTGGCTGCATGTCGGCACGCCGGATGCGATTGGAGGGGCGCAAGCTGCCATGGACGAGTTCGGCTGCTTGCCCGCAGCGTCGTGACGGTACCGCCCGTCGCGAGCGTCTTGGGGAAGTCACACAACATCGCCTCGATTCCGCCCGGCGCGCCCTTTCTCGCGGTGCTGGTGGAGAAGCTGCTTTGTGGCGGATTGATTCAAGGCTTCGCGCCGTATGCCGCCGACCGAGAGCCTGATCCATTAGCCCTTGCCAACGTGACGATCTGGGTGCCGACTCGCCGTGCGGCCCGATCACTCGCGACGCAATTCGTTACCCGCCTTGGCAACCGTGCCGCGGTGCTGCCACGCATCGTAACGCTGGGGGATGGCGATGAGGAAGGCCTGGAGGCTCAGCGCTTCATCGCAGGAAACGATCTGTTGAAGCCCACTGAAGCGCAGGCGGTCGATCCCTTTACTCACACGTTGCTGTTGTCGCGGCTCGTACACGGCTGGGCATCGGCGCTGAAGGAAAACGAACGCGACATGATGGGCGGTGGCGACATTATCATGCCATCGTCGCTCGCCGACGCAATAGGCTTTGCAGGCGAACTCGGCAGCCTGATGGAGAGCATTGCCACCGAGGATATCGAGTGGTCTCAGTTGCACACGCTCGATGTCGCTGATCACGCAGATTGGTGGCAGCTGACGCTGAAATTTCTTTCCATCGCTGCCGAAGCCGTGCCGGAGATTTTGCGAGCACGCGGGCTGGAAGAACCGGCGCGGCTGCGTGGGCGTCTGATCCGCGAACAGGTGCAGCAATATCGCGAACACGGCAGCCCCGGCCCAGTGGTGGCCGCAGGCTCCACCGGTTCTATTCCTGCAACGGCAGAACTTTTGCAGGCGATTTCGCTGCTGCCCAACGGGGCATTGGTCTTGCCCGGTCTTGATCGCGATCTCGATCCGGAAAGCTGGTCAAAGGTCGATCTTCCTGACAACGCGAAAAACGAAGACGGCACCGCGCCGGGCCACCCGCAATACGGGTTGAAGAAGCTGCTCACCAGCATGGACATCGATCGGGAGAACGCCGATATCCGGCATCTCGCGCTGACCGCGCCCCCGAAGAAGCCCGGTCCATCGCGGGTGCGCGAACACATCGTATCGGAGGCGCTCCGCCCGTCGTCCACCACTGAGAAGTGGCAGGATTTCAAAGGCACCTACGACACGGGTACGATTGGTTCTGCCCTCAAAGGTGTGTCCATCGTGGAGGCGCGAGGTGAGCGGCAGGAGGCATTGGCCGTCGCGCTCGCCCTGCGTGAAACGATTGAGACCGAGGGAGCAACCGCTGCCCTCGTGACGCCGGACAGAAACCTCGCCCGGCGGGTCGCTGTCGAGATGCGCCGCTTCGGCGTCGTGGTGGACGATTCAGCTGGCCAACCGCTGCGCAATCGCCCCGCTGGCACGTTCGCGCGGCTGGCGTTGGCCGCCGCCTTTGGTCCGGCGGACCCCATCGCGCTCATCGGCTTACTGAAACATCCCGACCTGCGCCTTGGCCTGCCACGGGCTAAGGCACGCCACGGTGCGCGATTATTAGAACTGGCGGTGCTTCGCGGTGCAGTCATCCCTCCGGATCTCGGGATGCTCGAACATGACGCGAGTGAGTTGCGGCGCAAGGTGCTTGAGGACGCAGAACAGGAACGTCACTCGAGAACCCACGCGACCATCGCCCGCATGAGCGAAACTGACTGGGCGTTGCTGCTTGACGTCTGCCGCCGCCTTGATGAGGCATGCGCCAAAGTGAATGCTGAGCTGGTCGGAGGCACGCAGTCGCTTGGTTGTTGGGCGCGCTACACCATCGCCTTTCTCGAAGCGCTGGCAGCTGATGAGAACGGCGAACTTGGCCCCTTCTATTCGACCACCGATGGGGCGGCGCTGCACGGCTTTCTGGCGCAACTGCTTGATGCTGGCGACGAGCTGGAAACCACGGCGGATCACTGGCCGGACGTCTTCGATGCGTTGATGGGCGGCCGTACGGTGCGCGCCCAGGGCGGGACCGACCCGCGTGTGGCGATCCTTGGTCCGCTCGAAGCACGGCTGCAGACGTTCGAACGCGTCGTTTTGGGGGGGCTGAATGAGGGCACATGGCCAGCATCCGCGCGTAACGATCCGTTCCTATCGCGGCCCATGAAAATGCAGCTTGGCCTGCCATCGCCGGAGCGGCGCACGGGACTTGCTGCTCACGACTTCCAGATGATGATGGGTATGAAGGACGTGGTGCTCACCCGCACTGCCCGGGCCGACAACGCCCCCACCGTGGCGTCACGCTGGGTGCAGCGGCTGATGCTCGTCGCTGGAAAGGGTGCAAGTGATGCCATGCGCGCCCGCGGGCGAAAGTTCACCGATTGGGCGACTGCCATCGACACGCCTGAGGAGGTTGAAAAGTCCGCCATACAACCCGCGCCGACGCCGCCGGTGGACGTACGCCCCAATAAGCTGTCCGTCACCGCGGTCGCAACGTGGATCGAAGATCCCTACGCCATCTACGCCCGCCACATCCTCGGCCTGCAGCCGCTCGATCCGCTGGTGCGTGATGCCGATGCGCGGGAGCGGGGTGAACTCTATCATCAGGTTTTCGAAGAGTTTGTGAACAGCCGCTTCGATCCGACAGCCGATGGCGCGATGGAGGCGTTGCTCACCAGCGCGCGGGCTGTGTTCGGCGCAGCCAATATTCCGCAGGAGTTCATCGCTCAGTGGCTGCCCCGCTTCACGGATATCGCCGAGGAATTTCTTGCGTGGCACGCGCGCCAGATCGAAAGTGGCCACAAGGTCAGCGTAGAACGACCGGGCAGCACCGATGAGGGCTTGAACGGCTTTACGCTCATCGCCCGCGCCGACCGCATCGACAAAGACACGGACGGTCGTTTCACCATTTACGACTACAAGACCGGACTGTCGCCCACCGCGGCCCGCGCGAAGGATATGAAGGCCCCGCAACTGCCGCTGGAAGCTGCCATGACGATGCGTGGCGCCTTTGGCGACGACCTGCAGGGCAGTATCGCCGGTTTCGGCTATCTGCGGCTCATACCTGGCACACAAAAATTCGCCGATATGGCGGTACAGCCCGACCAAGGCGGCGCCGATACGGCAACTCAGATCGCCGACGAAGTGTGGCGGCGGCTGTCGGCGATGATCGAAAAATATCGCGATCAAGAACAGCCCTACGTGTCCTACAACCGTCCGCCGAAGGAACGGCGCAGCTATACCTCGCCCTATGACCATCTGGCACGGCTGGGGGAATGGTCGAACGGGGCCGAAGACGGCGCGGGAGATGCGCCATGAGCCGCGACGGTTTGAAGGTCCCACCGCAGACCGAGCTGGAACAGGCGAAGGCCTCCAACCCCAGCCAATCTGCTTGGGTGTCGGCCAATGCCGGGTCCGGCAAGACCTATGTGTTGACGCAGCGTGTGGTGCGTCTCCTGCTGGAGGGCACCGACCCGTCGCGCATCCTCTGCCTCACCTTCACCAAGGCGGCCGCGGGCGTGATGTCCAATCGGGTGTTCGAGAAACTGGCGAGCTTCGCCACTCTGAACGATGATGAACTGAAAAAGGAGTTGGCTGGGCTGGAAGGGCCGGGCTACGCGCCGCCATCGGCTACCAAATTGAAGCGCGCCCGCACACTTTTTGCTCGCGCGCTGGAAACGCCCGGCGGCTTGAAGATCCAGACGATCCACGCCTTTTGTGAAGCGCTGCTGCACCAGTTCCCGCTGGAGGCAAACGTGCCTGGCAATTTCTCCGCACTGGATGAGGCGCAGGGCAAACGGCTGCTGGAACAAGCCCGCCGCGATGTCATCGTGGATGCAGACGCAGACACCAAGAGCGAGCTTGGTTGGGCGTTCAGCGCTATCCTGGAGGCAGCCTCCGACCACGCCATCGGTGCGGCGCTCAGCGAAGCCATCGGCAAGCGCGAAACGCTGATGGCATGGCTGCATGAAAGTGGCGGGTCGGAGGGCATGAGGGCGAGCACGCTTTCCGCCCTCGGTTTTGCTAGCGATGAAACGTTGGAGAGCCTGCGCGATAGCCTCGTCAGCGAAAGCCTGTTCTCCATCGAAGAATGGACCGCCCTTTCCACCGAAGCGCGGGCGACGAGGGCGGCGAACGCCGTCAAGCTGGCAGACCGGATCAGCGCCTTCCTGCAAGCGTCGGACTACGAGCGATATGACGTTTATCTCGCCGTGCTGCGGACCGGCAGCAATGCGCGCAAATTTTCAAGCTTCGTGCCGAAAGCCCTGAAAACGCTTTGGCCGGATTTCGAGGAACGCTTCGAGGCCGAACAGGATCGGATTGCTGCCGCCATCAATCGCGAAGCGACACTGGCTGCGATCCATCGCACCGCGCCGCTCATGACCTTTGTGCAGGCCATTGCTGCCCGCTACGAGCAAGCCAAGCGGCAGATGGGCGCGCTCGATTTCGACGATCTCATCGCGCGCGCGGCCGATCTTCTGACCCGAGCCGATGCCCGCGCTTGGGTGCTGTACAAGCTCGATCTCGGAATCGATCACGTTTTGGTGGACGAAGCGCAGGACACGAGCCCGCGCCAATGGCAGGTGATCGCCGCCCTGGTGGAGGAATTCTTCGCAGGCGAGGGCGCGCGTGACACGAAGCGCACGGTCTTCGCGGTAGGCGACGAGAAGCAGTCGATCTATTCCTTCCAAGGCGCGCGGCCGGAGAGTTTCGACACTCACCGCAGGATATTCGAGCGGGCGAGCACCGATGCGGGCGGCACGTTTGAGAATGCGAAACTGAACCTCTCCTTTCGCTCCACCGCCGACGTGCTGGACGCGGTAGATCATGTCTTCTGCGTGCCGGAGAACATGCCTGGTGTCGCGGCGGAGGGCGAACCCACCCTGCACGATGCCGCCCGTACCAGGGGTGCTGGGCAAGTTGATGTTTGGCCGCTGATCCCGGCGGAAAAAGCGGAGGAGCCAGACGACTGGACCAGCCGACAGGAGGCGACCGTTGCCGCATCTGAAAAGCTTGCTGTGCAGGTGGCTGATACGATTGCGGGTTGGATCGGCACTGAGCCGTTGGGTCCGAACGGACGACCGATGCAGGCTGGCGATATTCTTGTTCTGCTACGCTCCCGCGACGCTTTTGTGACTGCGCTCAACCGCGAATTGAAATCTCGCCAGGTCGATGTCGCGGGCAGCGACAGGCTGACAATCACCGATCATATCGCAGTTGAAGACCTAATGGCGCTGGCGCAGGTGATGCTGACGCCGCAGGATGACCTTGCGCTTGCGGGCCTGTTGAAGTCGCCGCTGTTGGGCCTCGACGAGGACGATCTCTATAACCTCGCACGGTCCCGCATGAAAGGTGCCGTGACTGTCGATGGCACGGTACGGGAGAGCGACGTGTCGCTGTTCCGTGGCTTGCGCGACAGGTTGCATGAGCCGATCTTTGCCGCCGCTTGGGACGCGATCAAGCGCTGGCGCAGGCGGGCTGACGTGCTGCCCGTTTACGAGTTCTTCGCCCTTGTGCTTGGCGCCGATGGCGGTCGCCGCAAATTCATGGCGCGGCTCGGGCCAGAGGTGGAGGACGTGCTCGACGCTTTCGCCAGCGCAGCCATGGACCACGACAGCAAGGGGCTACCGGGCCTGCAGAATTTTCTTGAACGTCTTTCTGCGGAACGGCCCGAGATCAAGCGCGAGCTGGACCAGACAAGCGATCAGGTGCGCGTTATGACCGTCCACGCTGCCAAGGGCATGGAGGCGCCGGTGGTCTTCGTGGTGGACAAATCCTCGCAAGCGCTGCCGACACAATTCTACCCTACGCTCTACCGCTGGAGCGATGACGAGAGCGGCGGCAATCGCGCCGGTGGCTGGTTGTGGGTTCCGAAATCTGATCAGCACAGCAACGTGACCCGCCGGGCCTTCGACCGCGAGAAGATCAAGGCCGAAGAGGAATACCGTCGCCTGCTTTACGTCGCCATGACCCGCGCTGAAGATCGTCTTATCCTGTGCGGCACCAGCCGCGCGCGTAACAAAGACGGCGCGGTGAAACTGCCGGAACCTAGCTGGTACAAGATGCTGGAGCGCGGGCTTTCCAATAAGTGGCGCCCTGTAGCTGCCACCGATTCAACGCCGGAACACTTCCGCTGGTGTGCCTGGGATAGACCGGAGCGGGTTGGCGACAATCCTGAAAAGGATGGCGAAGCCGAACATCAGGCGGTTCCGCTACCGAAATGGATGTTGCATCCGATGCAACGCACCGCCGATCTGCCCAAGCCGCTTAGCCCGTCCGGCGCGACGGCGCTTATTGATGAAGCCCGTACACAACCGCGTGCAGTGTCGTCACTGTTAGAAGCACCGGAAAAACTCGGGTCCAGGTTTGCGTCTCCATCGCCCCGCAAACTTGGCACCGCGATCCACCGCATCTTCGAACTCTGGCCAGCTCTCGCCGATGAACGACGTGAAGTGGTGGCCCGCGAAGTGCTCAATCGGCAGGTGGGTGATCTCGGTGAAACACTGATGACGCAGCTTCTGGCAGGTGTTCGGCAGGTGGTGGAGGACGACAGGGTCGCTCCTCTGTTCAACCCAGCGATCTCTGAGGCCGAAGTTCCGGTGATGGGCATTCTAGACATAGCAGGTGAACAGCGTTCCGTCACCGGAACGATCGATCGCATGGCGGTGACTGACAGTGCTGTTCATCTGCTGGACTTCAAAACGGGCAGTCATGTTCCAGAAAATGCCCATGATGCGCCGGCCAGCTATGTTGCTCAACTGGCGCTCTACCGCGCTATCGTTCAGCGCCTCTATCCCGAGAAGTCGGTTCAGGCGACGCTGATCTGGACTGCCGCGCGGGACCCGGACCGCCGCATTATGCCTTTACCCGCCGTATTGCTGGATAACGCAATGGCGAGCCTTCAGAAGGAGCGCGCGGTCACCTAAGCGTGACAAAGGGACAAGCCGGTGCCGTTCTTGACCCTGCCACCGCCGCTCCCTACCTCTCCACCACGAGGTGAACAGACCGATTCCGCGTGCCTGATGAGGCGCAATGCGGTTCGCAACAAGGAGAGCCAGTATGGCCACCGTTAAGATCGACACGAGCAACTTCGAATCCGATGTTCTAAAATCCGACACGCCAGTCGTTGTGGATTTCTGGGCGGAGTGGTGCGGCCCCTGCAAGATGATTGCCCCCAGCCTAGAGGAAATCTCCAACGAGATGGGCGACAAGGTGAAGATCGCTAAAGTGAACATGGATGAGAATCCGGAACTGGCTTCCCAGTATGGCGTGCGCTCCATTCCCACGCTGTTGATGTTCAAGGGTGGCGAGCCGGTGGCCATTCAGGTGGGTGCCGCGCCGAAGGAAAAACTGTCCAGCTGGATTTCCAGCGAGGTCTGATTGATCCATCCCGGCCGATTTTGAAAAGCACTCGAAGCAATCGCTTCGGGTGCTTTTTTATGCGCCGTCGATGGGGTAGCACTGCCTGCACTGAACACTGCCGGGCCGCCCCATGTCTGACGAAAAATTGCCCATCGACGGAACGGTGCAAGCCGAACTGCTGTCCAACGCGCTGCCCTACATGCAGGCCTATGGCGGCAAGTCGGTTGTCATCAAATATGGTGGCCACGCCATGGGCGATGCGGAACTGGGCCGCGCCTTCGCCCGCGATGTTGCGCTGCTCCACCAGTCAGGGGTTGAGCCGGTCGTGATCCATGGCGGCGGTCCGCAGATCGGATCGATGCTGGAAAAACTCGGCATCGTGTCCGAGTTCCGCGACGGCATGCGTGTCACAGACAAGGCGACGGTGGAAATCGTTGAGATGGTGCTCGCCGGATCTATCAACAAAGGGCTGGTGGCGGATTTCAATGCCCAGGGCGCTCGTGCCATCGGCTTGTGCGGCAAGGATGGCAATATGGTGCGCGTCGCCCGCATGCGCCGCACCAAGCGCGATCCGAACTCCAATATCGAAGCGATCGTCGATCTCGGCTTCGTGGGTGAGCCGGAGCACGTGGATGTCGCCGTGCTGCACATGGTGGCCGACGCAGGTCTGATCCCTGTCGTTGCACCGGTGGCGTTTGGTGCTGATGGCGAAACTTACAACGTCAACGCCGATACGTTTGCGGGCGCCGTCGCTGGCGCACTAGATGCCGATCGCCTGCTGTTCCTCACCGACGTACCCGGCGTGCTCGACAAGGGTGGCAACCTCATTCCGCAACTGACGGTGGCGGAAGCCCGTGCGCTAATCGCCGACGGGACGATTTCCGGCGGAATGATCCCGAAGGTGGAAACGTGCATTGATGCCCTGGACAAAGGCGTAGGTGCGGTTGTTATCGTCAACGGCCGCGTCGCTCACGCTGTGCTGCTGGAACTCTTCACCGATGTCGGCGCGGGCACGATGATCGTGCCGAACGACTTTCAGGAGTTGCAAAAGTGACTATGGAAGCGGGCTATACCCGCGATGCCCTGCGTGCCGCTTTTGGCGGTATCGATGAATGGGTCTTCGATCTCGACAACACGCTCTACCCGCGCCACTCCGACCTCTTCGCGCAGATCGACTGGAAGATGACGGACTACGTCGCCGAGCTTCTCGGTTCCGACAAGGAGAGTGCGCGTAAGCTGCAGAAGGAGCTCTACCGCGAATATGGCACTACGCTACGCGGGCTGATGGAGCGCTACGACATCGACCCGCACGATTTTCTGCACAAGGTTCATGACATCGACTATTCGCCGGTCGACCCTAACCCGGCGCTGGGAGAACTGATTGCCGCGCTACCCGGCCGCAAGCACATCTTTACCAATGGCGATGTGCCGCACGCCGAACGCACCATGGAACGCCTCGGCATCACGCAGCATTTCCATCGCATTTTCGACATCGTCGCCGCCGGTCTGGAGCCGAAACCGGCGGAGGGTCCGTATCGCAAATTTCTCGCGGACCACGAGGTACACCCGGAGCGCGCTGCAATGTTTGAAGACATGCCCCGCAATCTAGACGTGCCGTCCAGCCTCGGCATGAAAACGGTCCTCATCATGCCTGCGCGTGGTTCGCAGTTCTCCGCCGAAAGCTGGGAGCATGTGGTGGAGAATGACACCTCGGTCGATTTCGCTACGGATGATCTCGACACGTTTCTGACGGATGTGGTGGAGGCGATTGGGTGAGCCTGGCGGCGTCCGCCTAATTCTCCACCGCGTACAAAATTTGCCCCTTCAGATCATCCACCCCGTGCCCTTTCTCGCTCGACGTTGCGACGATGAAGGGGAAGGCGGCCGGTCGTTTCGCGATCTTCTCAAGCGTTTGCCCCTGCAGTCTCACCAGCGCAGGTGGCTTGATCTTGTCAGCTTTGGTGAGGACGAGCTGGTAGGACACGGCGGCCTTGTCCAGCAGGTCCAGCACTTCCTCGTCATTGGCCTTCACACCATGGCGGGCGTCGATCAGCACGAAGACGCGGCGCAGCGTCGTGCGTCCGCGAAGGTAAGAAAAGATCAGTCGCGTCCAGGCATCCACCGTGTCCTTAGGCGCTTTGGCGAAGCCGTAACCCGGCATATCTACCAGCGCGAGTGGCGGGATGCCGTGGTCAAAATCCCCCTCTGGCGTGAAGAAGTTCAATTCCTGTGTGCGCCCTGGCGTGTTGGAGGTGCGCGCCAACCCCTTCGTGTCCGTCAACGCGTTGATGAGCGACGATTTGCCGACATTGGAGCGTCCAGCAAAGGCGATCTCCGGAGGGCCTTCCTCGGGCAGAAATTTCATCGCCGGTACGCCGCGCACGAATTGCCAGCCGCCACCGAACAGCTTTCGTCCGCGGCCTTTCAGGTCGGCGAACCGCTGCCGCTCGTCATCGCCGGCGGGGGTAGGGGTGACGGGTTCGGCGATGCTCATGTGTCGAGGCCGTAGAAATCCGCGACAACCTTCCAACCCTCTTGCGCTGTCTCCACCACTCTAAACAAGTCAGGATCATCAGGTGAGATCGTGCCCTCGTCTGCCAGTGCTTCCATGTCGATCACGCGCCCCCAAAACTCCTTGCCAAACAGCAGCACCGGCACCCGTTCCATGCGGCCGGTCTGGATCAGCGTTAGCGTTTCGAAGAATTCGTCCAACGTCCCGAAACCGCCGGGGAACACGGCGACGGAGGACGCGCGCATGAGAAAATGCATCTTGCGGATCGCAAAGTAGTGGAAATTGAATGAGAATTCC
>JBCCRF010000029.1:0-15806 GCA_039208305.1 Pseudomonadota bacterium | reverse complement strand
TCGCAGCTGACACATCTGGACGAAAGTAATGTCCCTGCGCTAGGGAAGCGCCGCAGAGAACAGGAGCTACCATGCTGAACCGCGTCAACATCGCCGTGCCCCAAGCCGCCACGTTGCGGTTTTCGGAAGCCGATTACACGGTGGTGTCCCCTGGTACCCATGTGGTCTGCGCCATCACAGGCAAGGCGATCCCGCTGGATGAACTCAAATACTGGAGCTTCGCACGGCAGGAAGCCTATGTGGACGCGGAAGCCTCCGTCGAGGCGGAGCGCCGCGCCGGAAACCTCGATTAGGCGTCAGCGATTTCAGCGCTCTCGATATTGGGCGGATTTTTCAACCGATAGTTTGCGGCGCGTTTTTTCGTATCTTCGATGAGTGAACGGACGGTTTTTTCCGTCTCGAACAGCAGGTCGATCACCAGTACATCGATAGCCTTTCGCAGTTCTGCCTGCGCTTCGCCAGCGCGCACGAGGCGGACTTCATCTTTCTGGGTAGTGACCAGCGGCAGGCCCAGTTCCTGCGAGCGGGTGAGTAATTCGCGACACTCACCTGCCGAATAGGCGTGATGATCGCCAAACGCCTTTTCTTCCACCACATCGGCACCGAGCGCCTTAAGCGTGGCGAAGAATTTTTCCGGATCGGCAAGGCCACAAAACGCCATCACCTTGCGGCCATCGAACCGCTCACCTTGCCGCACGGCGATGTCTGCCTGCAGGATTGGCTTTGCCATGCGCGCAGCACGGCGCACGACATCCTTGCTGGCCGCACCGCTGCCGATCAGAAGCAGGCGGTCAGCATAGCGCAACTGCTGCTGCAGACTGGCGCGTAATGGACCGGATGGCATCGCAAATCCATTGCCAACCCCTCGCGTGCCGTCCACCACGACGAGGTTCATGTCTTTGCGCAGGGTCGGGTTCTGAAAGCCATCATCCATGATGATAAAATCGACATCGTTCGCCTGCAGCAGCGCAGCGCCTGCTTGCCGGTCGGGCGAGACCACAGTTGTCGCATAGAGCGCGAGCACCATCGGTTCGTCACCAACGTCGCGTGCATTATGGCTCTTCACGTCGACGACAACCGCGCCCTTGGCGTTGCTGCCATAGCCGCGCGACAGGAAGCCAGGACGCAGGCCCATGGCGCGCACCTGTTTGGCGATGGCGATGGCGGTCGGCGTCTTGCCAGCCCCACCGGCGACGAAATTTCCGACGCAAAGCACGGGCAAGCGGCTGATGGCTTTTGGCGCGCTCGCCATTCGCATTGCACCGATACGACCGTATATCGCGGCGAGTGGCGACAGCGCCCAAGCGGCGAGGCCCGGCTTGGCATACCACCAGGACGGCGCGTCACTCACCGGCTTGCGCTTTCGCCTGTTGCTGCAGGCGTTTCTCAGCCTGCGCTTTAGCCGCCAGTTCCGCACGGCGATCCAGCCCTGCGCGCAGGCGCAGCGGGGTGATGTAGGGGTCGAGGCCGGTCATACATTTGTCCAGCGCACCGGCGAGCGACGTGACGGCACGGTGCCCACCTTCCCGCATAGCAAAACGCACCTCGTCATGCTGTAACAGATAGGCAGCGTGGGAAGCGAGCATCGCTTCGTCGCGAACGAGTTTCACGCCACCTGCATCCACCAGCGCCTGATAGGTATCGCGGAAATTTTGGACATAGCGACCGGCTAAGACCGCCAGTCCGGCCATGACAGGCTCGATCGGGTTCTGCCCACCCTGCCCACCGGTTTCAGTCAACGATTTACCCATGAAAGCGACCTTGGCCAGGGCAAGGTAGAGCCCCATTTCGCCGATCGTGTCACCGAGCAAGATCGCGGTTGATGGACCGATCGCCTCATCCTTCGAACGTCGGGCGCAGGCGAAACCGTCTGAGCCCAACATTGATACAAGCGCATCCCCACGTTCCGGATGACGCGGCACGATGATGGTCAGCAAATCCGGCAGATGGGGGAGCATAGCTTTATGCACAAGGGCGACGGCCTGCTCCTCGCCATCATGGGTCGAAACGGCGACCCATGTCGGCCGATCGCCGATCTGCTTGCGCAATTTTGCAACCGCCTCCGCGTCGAAAGGCGGCGGCGACGTATCGAGCTTTAGATTGCCCATTACAGACACGACTGGCGCGCCGAGGGCGCGGAAACGCTCGGCATCG
Organism: Pseudomonadota bacterium; assembly: GCA_039208305.1. GTDB lineage: Bacteria > Pseudomonadota > Alphaproteobacteria > Rhizobiales > Rhizobiaceae > Pseudahrensia. The sequence continues at coordinate 13,652 of JBCCRF010000029.1, read as the reverse complement.
ACTGTGGATTGGGCGAAGACGGCGGAGAGTTTGGAGAAGATAGCCCGCGCAAAGGCCGGGCGCTTGCCCCAGCGTTTATTGGAGCGATCCGACACGCGGGCGTTCACGAGGACTTGGGGAATTTTCCGGTCCTGGAGTTCGGCCATCGTCGTGGGCCAGAGTTCGGATTCGGCAAAGATTGCCAGGTCCGGTTTCCAATGATCGAGGAAGCGGCCTGCTGCCTTCTTCATGTCCAGCGGCACGTACTGGTGGATCATCCCGGCGGGCAATTTTTCCATCGCAATTTCAGCCGATGTGACCGTGCCGGTGGTGAGGACCACGTTGATCTCGAATTTTTCCAGCCGTTCGATCATCGGCATGATGGCTAGTGCCTCGCCAACGCTTGCTGCATGCAGCCAGATCAGCGGGCCAGCGGGGCGTTCCCATGCAGGGTAGCCGTAGCGTTCTGCACGGCGGGTGCGATCTTCCTTACCACGCCGAGCACGGGCGCGCAGAAACGGGCCGACGAAAGGGTAGAGCGCGGAGCCGACCCCCCGGTAGAGACGCAATGTCGTGTTTGCCCACACGTCAGACATGGAAATTTCGGTCCAACTGAGAAAAAGTGCTGCCGTTTGCAGGGCGGCGGGCAAGTGATCTGCCCTGCGTTTGCGGCGATTTGAAGGGTCGTGCGGTCACCGGCTCAGGAGCTAACGGCGTCCGCTCATGCGTTCTGCGGTTCGAGAAAGCGATGCAGATGCACGCAGAAGTAACGCATATGGGCGTTGTCGACCGAAGCTTGTGCCTTTGCCTTCCAAGCGGCGCGGGCGCTTTCGTAATTGGGATAAATACCCACGATATCGAGGTCTTCGATGTCGCGGAAGGTTACGCCATCGAGCGACTCCAGTTCACCGCCGAAAACGAGGTGAAGAAGCTGCTTGTTTTCGGTTTCGATAGGCATGACGGCCCCCTCATTTGAACTGCTGCCGCGCGCGGCGTCTAACTCGCCTTATCGATTGCCCGTCGCGCGAGATCAAGCATTTCATCGTGGCGGGTGGCGCAGGAAGCCACCAACTGACCGTGGCGCACGTCGCGGCAATTATAGGCGAGTGTGCTGCCATCGCGGTCGGTCAACCGACCACCGGCGCGGTGGCAGATGAGGTCGGCGGCGGCGAGATCCCAATCCTTCGCAGAGCCTCGCGCCACGATGAGATCGGCCCGCGCCATGGCCACCATGGCAATGCGGTAGGCGAGAGAGGGCACAAATTCCATGCGCTCCACGCGGTGCGGCTTCAGCTTCATAAGGGCGGTTTGTGCGGAGCGGGGGCCAGTCACGCGCAAAGTCTCGCCGTCGAAGAACGTGCAGGCTGTGATCGGCTTGCCGTTGAGCAGCGCTGGACCGTCCGCCGTTGCAGTGAGGGTCTCACCGAGGGCTGGACACTCCAGCACTGCCGTCACAGGGCGATTGTCCTCGACGATCGCAAGGCTGACACACCATTGACGGGAGTGGTTGAGGAAGCCGCGCGTACCGTCGATCGGGTCGATGACGAACGTGCGTTTCGCCTGTTGGCGCGATCCGTCATCATCCGTTTCCTCCGACAGCCAGCCGTAATCCGGTCGCGCGGCCAGCAATTCACGTCGCAGGAATTCGTCCACAGCGAAATCTGCTTGGCTGACCGGACTGTCGCCTTCCTTCATCCAGACTTCAGGATTATCGGCCGCTTCCGGCCCGAACCAGCGCATCGCCAGCTGTCCGGCCTCGTAGCCAAGCGTCTTCAGCAGGATGAGGTCACGGTCGTTATGCGTCAGTTCAGCGTCCGGCAAGAGTCATCCCTTCAATTAGGACGGAGGGTGTTGCGATGGACTGGCGGCGATCGATGTCGCTGGCCGGTTCCAGTGCAGCGAACATATCGGTGAGGTTCGAGGCAATCGTGATCTCCGAAACCGGGAATGCGATCTCGCCATTCTCGATCCAGAAGCCGGATGCGCCGCGGGAATAATCCCCGGTCACCAGCGACACACCTTGCCCGATCAGTTCCGTCACCAGCAGGCCGGTGCCCATCGCTTGCATCATGTCTTCCGGCGTTCGTTCGCCGGGATGCAGGGTCAGGTTGGACGATGACGGGCTGGTAGAAGATCCGCCACGGCTGGCACGGCCATTTGTTTCAAGATCGAGCTGCTTGGCATTTCCGCTATCGAGCAGCCAGTTGGCGATGCGCCCATCGCTCACCAGAGCGAAGGCTTCGCCACCCACACCTTCACCATCGAAAGGGCGGGAGGCCGCGCCACGAACGATATGCGGGTCATCGGTGATGGTGATACCGGGGGAAAAAACCGCTTTGCCCATCTTCTCGCGCAGGAAACTGGTGCCGCGCACGATGGATGCACCGTTCACCGCGCCAGCCAGATGGCCGACGAGGCTGCGGGCCATGCGCGGTTCGAACAGGCAGGTGACTTTGCCCGTGGGAATCGTGCTAGGTCCATGACGGCGCGCGGCCCGCCTGCCCGCTTCTGCGCCAATGTCTTCAGCAGACCGCAGATCGGCAAAGTGGCGCTGACTATCGAAATCGTAATCGCGCTCCATGCCAGTTCCTTCGCCAGAGACGGCGGAGACCGAGAGCGAAAAACGGCTGGCGCTGTAAGCACCAGTAAACCCTTCACTGGTAGCCAACACGCTGCCGCCGAGGCCATAGCCAAAGCCCGCGCCGCTCGATTTTGTGACGCCATCGACAGCAAGCGCGGCTTCCTCGCAGGCGAGCGCCAAATCGCGCATCGCGTCGAAATCGGGCTCGGCCTCGTCGAGCAGATCGAGATCGTGCCAATTTTTCGCCAGCCTGTCTTTCGGTGCGAGACCGGCGTGGGGGTCCGGCGGCGCGACCTTCGCCATAGCGACAGCACGAGCGGCGAGGTCGGGAATAGCATCGCTTTGATTGGCGGAGACCGACGCCACGCGCGCTCCCACGAACACGCGCAGCGAAAACGAGTTGTTCTGTGCGCTCTCGGTGTCTTCCACCTTGCCCTCGCGGACAGAGACTCCGGTGGAGGACGAAATCGCCACCACCGCATCGGCAGCATCGGCACCAGCCTTGCGAGCGGCAGCGACGAGATCGGCAGCGCGGCTTTGCAAATGGTCGAGATCGGGGGCGGCGGGCATGGGCAGTCATTCGGCGGGAGGTGTGTCGGCACGGGTGTAAGCAGCGCGCCTGCGCTTCACAAGTCGTGGAGATGCGAACAATCGCATCAGCCCACCACTTGCGAGCAGCGCAGCGTCGGGCCAGACTAACGTCGCACAAGTGCATGCGGAATTTTCGCCTATGGCTGACGGTCCAAACGTCTTTCTGGAAGCCGTTGTTCTGCTCGGCGGAGCAGCCGTCGCCGCCCCACTGTTCAAGCGCATCGGGTTGGGCACCGTGCTGGGCTATCTCGGCGTCGGGGTGCTGCTCGGGCCGGTGCTGACATCCGTTTTCGGCCCCGTCTTCAGCTTCAGCGCCGAGGGCGAAGAGGTGTTGCACGTTGCTGAACTCGGCGTGGTGATGCTGCTGTTTCTCGTAGGGCTGGAATTGAAGCCCGCGCTGCTGTGGAGCATGCGGCGGGAAATTTTCGGCCTCGGCGCGACGCAAGTTATCGCATCAGGCCTCCTCATCATGGCCATCGCAATGTTGGCCGGGTTCAATGCCGGAACGTCGTTCGTGATCGGCTTCGGTCTGGCGCTGTCATCCACTGCATTTGCGTTGCAATTGCTGCAAGAAAGTGGTGATGACCGCACCGCATGGGGAAAGAAAGCCTTCTCCATCCTGCTGTTTCAGGACCTCGCGATCGCACCGCTTCTCATCGCTGTCCCGTTGCTGGCATTGGGCACGATGGAGGTGACCGCAGGCGGGGTGACGCAAATAGCCATCGCCTTGGGTGCGGTGGCCGCGCTCGTCGTGGCAGGTCTTTACCTGATGAACCCGCTGTTCGGCATCATCGCAGCCACGGGCGCGCGGGAGGCCATTATCGCAGCTGCGCTTTTCATCGTCATCGGGTCCGCCGTGCTGATGCAATATGCCGGGCTTTCCATGGCGATGGGGGCTTTTATCGCCGGCGTGTTGCTCGCAGAATCGAGCTACCGCCACGAGTTAGAAGCCGATATCGAACCCTTCCGTGGCATCCTGCTCGGCCTGTTTTTCATCGCCGTAGGCCTGTCCGTCAATCTCACCGTGGTGTGGGACAATCTGTTGCTGATCGTGCTGCTGGTGCCGGCAGCGCTGCTGCTGAAGGCTATCGTTCTCTACGCCGCGGCGCGGCTGTTCAGGAGCGACCACAACGATGCTGTCCGCATTGCTGCTCTACTGCCGCAACATGGCGAGTTCGGTTTCGTGCTGTTTTCCACCGCCGTGACCGCCGGTCTGCTGGGTCGCGACCTCTCCTCATTGCTGATCGCAGGCGTGACCTTCTCCATGGCTTTGACCCCGCTGACGGTGGCGCTCGGCAAACGCTTTCTGCGTGGCGATGTGCGCGAAGAAATGGAGGAGGACTTCGAGGGCGCAGGCTCCCGCGTGTTGATGATTGGCTTTTCCCGCATGGGCCAGATCGCGTCTCAGACGCTTTTGGCTGGCGGGTGCGACGTTACCGTGATCGACAATTCCGCCGACCGCATGCGGCAAGCGGAGCGTTTCGGTTTCCGCATCTATTTCGGTGATGGTACTCGCAAGGATGTGCTGCGTGCCGCAGGAATCGAAAAGGCGAAAGTGGTCGCAGTCTGCACCCGCAGGCGTGAGACCACCGATCATATTGTCGAACTCGTCGCTTCGGAATTTCCCCACGCGAAACTTTACGTGCGCAGCTATGACCGCGGCCATGCTATTGACCTACTGCAGCGACCTGACCTCGTTCAGGTGCGCGAAACATTCGAAAGCGCGCTGAAATTGGGAGGCTTGCTGCTGCAGGCCACCGGTATGCGGGCGGACCACGCAAAGGCCGTGGTGGACAACGTGCGCGACCGCGACCACGCGCGGCTGGACATGCAGATCAAGGACGGCATCATGGCTGGTCGCGAAACGCTGCACACCAAGCCGGTGCCGGAACCGCTCATCCAGCCGCGACACAGACCCGACAGCGCGGCGATGGACAGCAATACCGATAAGGCGGTATCGGAAACGAAAGCTGAACCATCCGCAACACGTGAAGACGAGCTAGCATCATCATGACAGCCACACCAGAGATCACGCCATTCCATCTTGCTTTCCCCGTGCACGATCTGGAAGAGGCGCGGGATTTCTACACCAACGGGTTGGGCTGCGGCACAGGACGCGAGAGCGACCACTGGATCGATTTCGATCTGCACGGTCACCAGATCGTCGCCCATTACAAGGAAGGCATGGAAACCGGCATCGTGACCTCCAACGCGGTCGATGGTGACGATGTGCCGGTGCCGCATTTCGGCGTTGTGCTGACCATGGAACAGTGGGAGGCCATGAGTGAACGATTGAAGGCGCGCGATGACACGCGCTGGGTGATTGAGCCACGTGTGCGCTTCAAGGGCGAACCCGGTGAACAGGCGACGTTCTTTCTGCTAGACCCTTCCGGCAACGCGCTGGAGTTCAAGGCCTTCGCTGACATGTCATCGCTCTTCGCCAAATAGCGGCAGCGCTATCAAGATCGGCATGATGTGACGGATACCAATACACCGGCAAAAAAGCCCGCCGTCTTCACCACCGGCTCCACGATGCGCCACGTGGTCGTGATGACAGCAACGTCGTCAGTCGGGCTCGTGTCCATCTTCGCGGTGGACGCACTCAACCTGTTCTACATCTCGCTACTCGGCCAGCAGGAGCTGGCTGCAGCCATCGGGTATGCGGCAACAATCATGTTCTTCTCGATCTCGCTGTGCATCGGCATCGCGATTGCCGGCGCCGCCCTGGTCGGGAAGGCGTTGGGGGCGGGTGAAGACGAAAAGGCAAAGCAACTGGCAACGGCGTCGCTGGTCTATCTGCTGCTGCTCAGTTCGCTGTTCGCAGCGCTGCTGTTTCCGTCCTTGCGCTGGTGTCTGGAACTGCTGGGCGCGCGCGGTGAGACGCTGGAGATGGCGCTCGACTTCATGCAGATCGTCGTGCCGTCGATACCGCTGCTCGGCATGGGCATGATGCTGGGGGCGCTGCTGCGCGCAAAGGGCGATCCGAAGCGAGCCATGTTCGTCACGCTGTCTGGTGGCGCTGCGGCATTGGTTCTCGATCCGCTGTTCATTTTCGGGCTCGATATGGGAATTCTGGGGGCCGCAACCGCGACCGTCTGCGTACGCGGAGTGCTCGTGGTTGTTGGGCTGCATGGCGTTTACAAGGTCCACCGCATGCTGGGCGCGCCACATGTAAACGAAATTCAGGACGCTTTGCGCCCGTTCATGACGATCGCCCTGCCCGCCATCGCGACACAACTCGCGACGCCGGTTGGCAACGCCTACGTCACCAGCGCGATCGCAGAATTCGGCGACGATGCCGTTGCCGGATGGGCGATCGTTGGTCGCATTCTACCGGTTGCCTTCGGGGTCATCTTTGCGCTGTCCGGTGCGGTCGGTCCGATCCTGTCCCAAAATCTCGGGGCAAAACGCTTTGACAGAGTCATGGGGTCGATGCGCGATGCACTGATCTTCACCCTAATATACTGCCTGTCGGTCTGGGCGGTGCTTGCGGTCACGAGTCCATGGCTGGTGGCGCTATTCGGCGCGACTGGCGAAGCGGCTGAGCTGGTGAGCCTGTTCTGCCTGCTCGTGGCCGGATCGTTTCTCTTTAACGGCGCGCTGTTCGTGGCGAATGCCGCATTCAATAATCTCGGTTTTCCCTTCTACGCCACCCTTTTCAATTGGGGCCGCGCGACGCTAGGTGTGATCCCTTTCGTCTACATCGGTAAGGCTTGGGGAGCAGGCGGTGTGATGGTGGGCTGGGGTGCAGGTGCGGTCGTCTTCGGCATCGCGGCGATGGTGATAGCCTTCCGCGTCATCGCGCAGCTACCAGAACGCGAGGCAGAAATGGATGAGCGACCAAGCCTGCCGCCCACCGCGAACTCGGCTTTCACGTCAGGCAGGGGTGCGGTGTTTGGGGTCGGGAGCGAGGACAAACGATAGCGTCGTCCTCGCTGCTGCCTACCTTTTAGCCCGCGTTCGGCTTCTGGCCGACGGTGATCACCGTGATCGGCTGGCTGAAGAGCTCTTTTGCGACGCGCTTGGCATCGTCCAGCGTCACCGCTTCCAAATACTCCTTGCGGCGGTCGATATAGTCGATGCCGAGGTCGGATTCCTGAATGGCGACGAGCACGCTGGCGATCTTGCTCGATGTATCAAGATTGGCGATGGCGTAGCTGCCAGCGATATATTTGCGCGCCTTCTCCAGCTCTTCGGCAGTCGGCCCTTCTTCGGCCATACGCTTGATCTCGGCCTGGATGATGTCGACCGTCGTTTGCGCACGGTCCGCGCGAGTGGCGGAGCCTGCGCCAAAAATGCCACCGGCGTCATAGGTGCCGAGGTAAGAATAGACGCCGTAGGCTAGGCCGCGCTTGTCCCGCACCTCTTCAAACAGGCGCGAGCTGAACGATCCGCCGCCCAAAACATAATTCACCAAGTAGGCGGTGAAGAAGTCCTCGTCGTCGCGCTTGATGCCAGGCATGGCGAAGCGAATGTTGGTCTGCGGCGTGGCGAAATCGACATGGATATTCCCACCGGTCGCGATCTCCAATTCCGGCACGTCTTTCAACTGAGACTTCTCGGGCAGATCACCAAAAACCAAATCCAGCGCAGCTTTCAATTCATCCTCTGAAATTGCGCCGACGACGCCGATCACGAGATTGTCACGGGCAAAGACGCGCTTGCGATAGTCTTCCAGATCGCCGCCGGTAATAGTGGCCATGGTCTCCAGTGTGCCGTCAGCCGGGCGGCTGTAGGGATGACCCGCAAAGACGTTCTCGCGGAACGCCTTGGCTGAGATCGCCTGTGGATTGGTTTCAGCGCGCTTTAGGCCATTCAGACGGGAGGCCTTCATGCGCTCAACGGGTTCGTCATCGAAGCGCGGCTCGTTGAGCATCAGGCGCAGCAATTCGAAGGCCTCGTCCTTCTCGGCGGCCAGCGCCTTGATGGAACCGGAAAAATCATCATAGCCGGAATTGAAGGAATAGCTCATGCCATTGTCCTTCAGACGCTCCTGAAAGGCCTGGCTTTCGATCTCGCCCGCGCCTTCATCCAGCGTGTTGGTCAGCAGTTCAGACGTGCCCTCCTTACCCTGTGCATCCTGCGTCGAGCCGCCCTTGAAGCTGTAGGCCAGCGCCACAAGCGGCACGGTGTAATCTTCCACCAACAGTGCGGTGATGCCTTTATCGCTGGTGACCGTCCTGATATCCACGGCAAATGCGTGGCTGACGAAGGCAAGCGACGCGAGGATGGCCGCAGCACCGCGTCCGAGAACGCTGCGAACGGAAATGGTCTTGCGAATGATGGTGGTCATCGGATCAGCCTTCCTTTTGTGCATCGGGGGTCGGGCCGGGAACGAGGGTTCCGGTAACCGAGCGGCGCAGCTGGAGATACTTGCGGGCAGCAGCGTTCACGGCTTCCGGCGTGACGGCGCCGATGCGCTGCGGCCACTGCTCGATATCTTCAATGGTGGAACCGAGGGTGAGCGAGCCACCATAGATGCGCCCCAGCGACGATTGGCTGTCCTGCGAGAAGACCGCCGAGCGCACGATGCGACTGCTGGCGCGCGTCACTTCTTCCGCGGTAACGCCATCCTTGAGCAGTTTTTCGATTTCGGCATCGGTGGCCGCTTCCACATCGGCCAGCGTCTTGTCCTGTGCGGGACTGGCATAGAAGCCGAATTCCGTGTGATCCAAGGCACCCCCCTGATACCAGGCACCGGCTGACGTCGCGACCTTCTGGTCGATCACCAGCGAGCGGTAGATACGACCGGTGGATGAGCCGATGATCTCCGACAGCACTTCCAAGGCTTCGGCCTCGCCCGGCTCGTCGGTGTTGTAGGAGGGGGTGAGATATAGCCGCTGGAATGAGGGCGTACGCACGCGGTGGTCAGCGAGGTCCACGCGGCGGGCTGCGCGGGGCTCCGGCTCGGTGGGGCGCTGGCGCACGCCTGGTTCAGCACGACGTTCCACTTTCCCGTAGGTCTCTTCCGCGAGTTTTCTAACCTCATCGGCCTCCACATCACCGGCAACCACGAGGATGGCGTTATTGGGCGTGTAGAACTGGTCGTAGAAGGCGATGGCATCGTCTTTAGTGAGGCCGTTGATCTCGTGTTCCCACCCGATGACAGGAATGCCATAGGGGTGGTTCTTATAAAGCGTTGCCGCCATCGCTTCGCGGAGCAGCGAGCCGGGGTTGTTCTCAGTGCGCTGGTTGCGCTCCTCGATCACCACCTCGCGCTCGGCCAGAATCTTCTCCTGATCCAGCACGAGATTCGCCATGCGGTCGGCTTCCAGCCGCATCATTTCCGGCAGAACGTCCGGCGTCACGCGCTGGAAATAGCCGGTATAGTCCTGGCTGGTAAAAGCATTCTCCTGACCACCGATTTCCGCAACTTTGGACGAAAACACGCCGCCCGGAACGGTTTTCGTGCCCTTGAACATCAGATGCTCGAGATAGTGCGCAATGCCGGATTTCCCGGGGGGCTCGTCGGCAGCGCCCGCCTTGTACCACACCATGTGGGTGACGACTGGCGCGCGACGGTCGGGGATGATTACGACCTGCATCCCATTATCCAGGGTAAAGCTTGTCACCTCCGGCCCAATCTTGACCGGTGCGCTTGCTTGCGAAGCCTCTTTGGTTGTCGCGATGGCGCTGGACAGACTTAGGGTAGAGAACGCTGTCCCCAGCAGGAGACAGGCGGCAAAAAAGCGAGTGGGTTTGGCGGAGCGCGTCATCATGGGCGGGCGTCTTTCAAAAAGGTCATCGCGTTGAAGAACGTTGTTCAGGCGGTGTGCGTTTCATATGGGGCGGCAGCGGGGCAACACATCTTACATTTTCGTCATCTGCGGATTGGTCGCATGAGGCCAGCCTAGGCTCTGTCGCGCAAGAAAAAACCGAACGCACCCTCGCCGGCCTCCCGCCGATGCTCAAACGAAAAACCTGGCAAGGCATCCGGCAGCGACGATGTGTGCTCCTCCAGAACCAGAAGTCCGCCGGGCGCAATCCATCCATAATCCACCAGCGCGGCAGCCGCGCTTTCTCCTAACCCTTTGCCATAGGGCGGGTCGGCGAAAACAAGCGCTGCCACTGGTAAGCTGTCGCGGGAGCCGAGTTTCGTCGCGTCACGACGCAGGATGCGGCTGCGGGCGGCGATGCCCAACGTTTCAATATTCTGCCGCAGTAGAGCACGGCCTGCGGCGCTATTTTCGACAAAGGTGCAGGAGCGAGCACCGCGTGACAGGGCTTCGCAACCCAATGCGCCGGTCCCAGCGAACAGGTCCAGCACGTCTCCCGCCAGCAGATCCGCATGGGAATGGATAAGGATATTGAACAGCATTTCGCGGTTGCGATCTGTCGTAGGGCGTGTGGCGTCGGTCTTCGGAGTGGCGAGCCGTCTGCCCTTAAGGCTACCGGCGACGATCCGCACCGCGTCCTCCCGGCTTGCGCTTCGGGCGTGCAGATTTCGGTTTGGCAGCTTCAGGCTTGCGGGTGGTCAACCGCTGAAGCGGATCGGCTCTTTTTTTGTCGCGCGCGTCTCGCTTGCGAGCGTTTTTGCCGCTGTGCGTCGCATCAAGAGTTTTTTTCTTCGTTGCCGTTGCAGCTGTGGGCGCATCGAAATTCGCACCAGCCGCTTCGATCAGCTTTGCCCCCAGTTGATCCCGCAGCATCCGGCCCCTGATCTCCTTCACCTCGCCAGTGTCCAGATCGCCGAGCTGGAATGGGCCGTAGGAAATGCGGATCAGGCGGTTCACCTCCAACCCCAGCGCGGCGAGGACGTTCTTCACCTCGCGATTCTTGCCTTCTCTCATCGCGAAAGTGAGCCATACATTGGTGCCCTGCTGGCGTTCCAACTCGGCCTCGATGGAGCCGTAGAGAACGCCGTCAACGGCGATGCCATCCGCCAGCTTATCCAGTTCCTCCTGCGTAACGCGTCCGTGCGCGCGCACGCGATAGCGGCGCAGCCAACCCGTGGAAGGCAGTTCCAGTTGCCTTGCCAGTCCACCATCGTTGGTGAGAAGCAGCAGGCCCTCGGTGTTGATATCCAGACGCCCGACGGAAAGCACCCGGGGCAGTTCGTCCGGCAGCCTGTCGAAAATTGTCAGGCGACCTTCAGGGTCTTTGTTCGTCGTCACCAGACCGGCGCGCTTGTTCAACAACCACAGCCGAGTGCGCTCGGGCCCGGCGAGCAGTTCTCCGTCCACTTCGATCCGGTCACGCGGGGTGACGGTATGGGCAGGCGTCGTCAGCAGTTTGCCGTTCACCTTCACGCGCCCGGCCTCGATCCAACGCTCGGCATCGCGGCGCGAGCACAGGCCCGCACGGGCCATGCGCTTTGCGATCCGTTCAGAATTGGGTTTCGTTTGTGTTGGGGGAGAAGGCACCATGGCCCTTCCTATCACCACCGCGCCGTCGCACAACTGCTCGAACGAGATGATCTTGGAGGTGACGCGGTTTGGCGAGCTTCATGGAACAGGCTTTGGCCGAAGCGCGAGCCGCCGCCGAACGCGGTGAAGTGCCGGTGGGTGCTGTGCTGGTGCGCGGTGGAAGGGTGATTGCGCGAGCAGGAAATCGCACGCTCGAACTGCACGACCCCAGCGCCCATGCTGAACTGCTGGTGATCCGCGAGGCCTGTGCAGCAGCCAAGAGCCAGCGCCTGCCGGATTGCGATCTCTACGTGACATTAGAGCCGTGCACGATGTGCGCGACAGCCATTTCTTTCGCGCGCATCCGTCGGCTCTATTTCGCAGCAGAAGACGCCAAAGGCGGTGCGGTGACAAACGGTGTGCGGTTTTTCGACCAAAACACATGCCACCACGCGCCGGAGGTCTATTCCAGCCTGTGCGAGGTGGAGGCGGCGGAACTGTTACGCGACTTCTTTGCGGCGCGCCGCTCTTGACCGTTACCGGCCCAGAATATCGCGGAACGTGCCGCCGGCGTTGCGCTTCTTGCGGATATTAGGATCAACCTCTTCCTCACCCACTTCGCCGATGGGCGCCGTGTCGGACGGGATCTGGTACTGGACGGGCGGCTGGGTCAGATATTTGCGCTGTTTCGGGCCGGTGCCGAGCTTTGCAATTTCCGCAGCGCGTTTACGACGAGCGTCCCGCTTCCGCACTATCTCGGAATAGGGTTCCATGTTTTCGCGGTCATCGACTATCATGTTGTAGTCGACGCGTTTGTCGAGTTTGGCACGCTCGCGAGCTTCAGCCTTCAGCTGCGCTATCTCGGGCGAGTCATCGGCAGACGGCTGGGCACCGCCGTTTGCTGCTTCCGCCCGCAGACGTGCACGGCGGGCTTCTGGGTTTTCAGGAAAATAACCATCGGTCGAGGCAATTTGCTCGGCAGGGGCCGGAAGCGATCCGTTGGATGGAGCTTTCACCAATTTTGGCCGTGCGGAATAATCGATCCGCGTACGGGTGCGGCCGGGACTGCCGATGCTCAACATATCAGTGATACCGTTGAACGTCTCTGTGCTCTGGTTCTTGCCGGTGCCATAGGTTGTCTGCCCGATGCAGCCCGTGAGTGCAGAAGCGGCTAGCAACATGGTTGCGGTGGCGAACAGTTTCATCGTCATCATCCTTCCCCAATCGATCCGTGCTCTCTTCCGCGTGCACCGGACCGACGCGCTGCAACCGCAAGCCACATAAATGTGGCTGGATTCCGTCGCGCGCTTTCCAGGTGCAAACTAGCGGCGGCTGTGTTGCCTGACAATCACACAACGGCAACACACAAGAGCTGAATCGAAAATGGTAAACGCCAAGACCCAACCAGCCAGCCCCAATCAGGGTCTGGCAATGACTTTATCGTTTACGCGCCCTCGATCTCCCGCATAACGGCTGCATCGCGCAGGGAAAGGTCAGGATAATCTCGATCACTGCCAACTTCCGGCAGCACGCGCCAGGAGCGGGCGCAGCGTTTTCCCTCTGCGCGCTTGTTGACCACCGCGACGCCCTTCACCTCGTCGAGACGGAAAGCGTCAGCAGGGCCGTCGCCCTCGACAATCTCGATGGCGGACGTGATGGCGATGTCCTCCATCGGCAGGCCATCAACCGCAGCCAGCAGGTCGGCATCGGAAATAAAGACCTGCGGTGCGGCTTCCAGTGACTTGCCGATATGGCCAGGCTCGCCCTCGTCCAACCGCCGCGCGACTTCCAGCGCGCCGTTGATGACGCGGCGGACGGCTTTCACCTTGGTCCAGCGGGCAGCAAGTGCATCGTCTTTCCATTGCGCCGGAATGTCGGGAAACTGCTCACGGTGGACCGAGCGGCCATCGGGATAGCGCGACAGCCACGCCTCTTCCATCGTGAAAACCAGCATCGGGGCCATCCATTTCACCAGACAATCAAACAGGTGGGAGACGACACGGATTGCCGACTGGCGACGTACGCTGTCCTTGCCATCGCAGTAAAGCGCGTCCTTGCGGATGTCGAAATAGAAGGCAATCCGTGTCGTCTCCCACCTGTTTGATTGTCTGGTGAAATGGATGGCCCCGATGCTGGTTTTCACGATGGAAGAGGCG
>JBCCRF010000028.1:0-16108 GCA_039208305.1 Pseudomonadota bacterium | reverse complement strand
GGCTGATGCCGAACAATGACAGCAAGGCGACCCGCGACGACGCGAACTGGATCGGCTCCTTCAGCGGCGCCACCGCTATCGCCCGAGCGCTTTCGCCAATTCGATATCGCCTGCGTTGGGCATCTCTTCTGGCGGCAGGTCGCTGCGGGCGATAGCGGTGGCGCCGCTGAAGGAGCCGATCCAGTTCGCGTCGTCGCGGGTCGCCTTGCTGTCATTGTTCGGCATCAGCCCGGTGCCGATCCATATCTGGCTGTGCTGCTGCGACAGCGTGAAGAAGTAATTCAGCGTCTCCGGCTTGTCGCCGATGGTGGATGCGGAGATCGTGAAGCCTGCGGCCAGCTTGTCCTTCAGCTTCTGCTCGAACCAGAGCTTGGACGATGCGTCAGCAAACTTTTTGAACTGCCAAGCCGGGCCACCCATATAGGTTGGGCTACCGTAGATGATGGCGTCCGATGCTGTCAGCTTGTCGAACATGTCGTCCGCCCAGTTGCCGTCCTCGTCGATCTGAAAGACGTGAACGTCCGTGCCGTCGATGGACTTTGCGCCATCGGCAACGGCCTCAGCCTGAACCTTAGTGTGGCCGTAGCCGGAATAGAAGACGATCGATACCTGCGCCATAAATGTGTTCCATAATAAATTGAGCCGAATTGGCATGTTGAGGCCAAACGCCACGTAGGCGCAATTGGTTCGGTCCGTTCAACCGGAAAATTTTCGGCGGATGCGTGCAGAACGTAAAGCGAACGATCTTGTTTGCGGGTGTCTAGCGCCATGTCGTATCACAGAACGACAAAAGTTTGCCCGATTCGCAGGGCGCAACAGGAAGCGATGAATGGCTGAAGACCTGTTTTCCGCCGGTGCAGCGGCACCTGCCCCGTCTGCGCCCCCTGCTCCGCCCAAACGGCCAGTAAAGGCTGCCAAGGGCGTGAAGGATGGTGATTACAACGCGTCGGATATCGAGGTTCTTGAGGGTCTCGAACCCGTCCGCCGCCGTCCTGGCATGTATATCGGGGGCACGGACTCCAAGGCGCTTCATCATCTCTTTGCGGAGGTGATCGACAACTCAATGGACGAGGCCGTGGCCGGTCATGCATCGTGGATCGAGGTCGATCTGGATGCTTACGGCTACCTGACAATCACGGATAACGGTCGCGGCATTCCCGTGGACCCGCACCCGAAGTTCAAGGACAAGTCGGCGCTCGAAGTCATCATGACGACGCTCCATGCGGGCGGGAAATTCGACGGCAAGGCCTATGAGACCTCCGGCGGTCTGCACGGCGTTGGCATTTCCGTGGTGAACGCCCTGTCGGATGATCTGGTGGTGGAGGTTGCTCGCAACCGCCAGCTCTACAAGCAGGAGTTTTCCCGCGGGCATTCCAAGGGCCCAGTGCAGCATGTCGGCGAGGTGCAAAACCGTCGCGGCACGAAGGTGCGCTTCCATCCTGATGCAGAGATTTTCGGCAAAGACGCGACATTCAAGCCGCTGACGCTGTTCAAGATGGCACGGTCGAAAGCCTATCTGTTCGGCGGCGTAGAGATCCGCTGGTCCTGCGCCCCTTCCCTCGTTTCCGGCAAGGATGAGGTGACGGATAAGGCCACCTTCCATTTCCCCGGCGGCCTTGAAGATTACCTGATGGCCCGCCTTGGCAAGCAGATGCAGGTGACGGAACGGCCCTTCGCGGGACGCACCGAAAAACGCTCCGGGCACGGCGCTGTGGAATGGGCCATTGCCTGGTACGGAGATGATGGCTTCGTCAATTCCTACTGCAACACTGTGCCGACGCAGGATGGTGGCACCCATGAAGCGGGCCTGCGCACCACCCTCGCCCGGTCGCTGAAGAGTTACGCCGAACTCGTCGGCAATAAGAAGGGTGCGATTATCACCACCGATGACGTGATGACGTCGGCAGCCGCCATGATCTCTGTCTTCGTGCGCGAGCCTGAATTTGTCGGTCAGACCAAGGACAAGCTGGCCACCGTCGAGGCATCAAAAATCGTCGAGAACGCCATTCGCGATGCCTTTGACCATTGGCTTGCCGCCTCCCCCGCTCAATCCGCCAAACTGCTCGACTGGGTGGTTGATCGAGCCGAAGAGCGGCTGCGGCGCAGGCAGGAGAAGGAGGTCAACCGCAAGAAAGCAACACAGAAGCTACGCCTGCCGGGCAAGCTGGCCGACTGCTCCAAGAACGCCAAAGGTGGCACCGAGATCTTTATCGTTGAGGGGGATTCCGCCGGAGGTTCCGCCAAACAGGCCCGAGACCGCGCGAGCCAAGCCATTCTGCCCCTGCGCGGCAAGATCCTGAACGTCGCCTCCGCCACGCGGGACAAGATGGCGAGCAGCCAGCAAATCCAGGACCTCATTCAGGCACTCGGGTGTGGCACAGGGTCCAAATTTGCCATGGACGACCTGCGCTACGACCGCGTCATCATTATGACGGATGCAGACGTGGATGGCGCCCATATCGCATCGCTCCTCATCACGTTTTTCCATCAGGAAATGCCGGGCATAATAAACGCTGGTGCGCTATATCTCGCTGTGCCGCCCCTCTACAAACTGGCCCAAGGCGGTAAGGTCATGTACGCGCGCGACGATGCCCATAAGGACGAGTTGCTGGAGAGCGAGTTCAAGGGCGGCAAGAAGGTCGAGATCGGTCGCTTCAAGGGATTGGGCGAAATGATGCCGGGCCAGCTGAAAGAGACGACGATGGACCCCGCCAAACGCACGCTGCTGCGCGTTTCCATAGACGAACCGGCCCCCGCGAAAGACTCCATCGACCGCCTGATGGGCACGAAGCCGGAAAAGCGGTTCATCTTCATTCAGGAGAATGCGGCGTTTGCCGATGATGAACTGATCGACGTGTGACGAAACCTGTTGCTCTGTCTGGGCGTTCCTTCTTCCAACAAGGGAATGAGGAATGCTTATCATGCTTGCCAGAACACTTGCCGCCGCCGCCATCACAGCTTCGCTCGCCACGGGCGCTACTGCTGTGATTCAGGAGGAAAGCCCCGACTACACCATTTTGAAAGAGACGGATGGCGTTCAGCTTCGGCTCTATGCACCTTATGTTGTGGCTGAAGTGGACGTTAAAGCGGATAACCGACGGATGGCGTCAAGCATGGGTTTCGGCCCGCTCGCCAGTTACATTTTCGGTCGCAACCGGCCAGGCGAGAAAATCGCGATGACGTCGCCTGTTACCACCAAGCCGGTGACAATGGTTCAGGGTATCGCCCGCGGTGGTGGTGAAAAGATTGCCATGACGTCGCCTGTCACAACAGCCGAGACGCGCGAAGGCTTTTACACAGTGCGTTTTGCGATGCCGAAAGACTACACGCTGAAAACGCTACCGAAGCCGCAGGACGATCGCGTCCGACTTATGCTGACCGAAGAGCGCCAGATCATCGCGTCAGGCTATACCGGCCCACGTGACAGTACGCGTGATGACAAGATCAACGCAGCGCTGGAGGCTTTTGCTACTGCGAAAGGGTTGGCGCTGACGCCTGGAATGATCACAGCTGGATATGACGGCCCTGCCACGCCAGCTGAAGAACGGCGGTGGGAAATCATGCGAGAGGTGGCCACCAATTGACCTTTCCGCAACCACTGCGTTCCCCTTCTGTTTGACATTTTAACCCGTGCGCCCTACTCCCCAAGCGTCACAGCCGCTTGCGATACGCGCGCGCGGCTTACGTTTGCCGGCACGAGGTCGGTAATTCGACCCATTCCCCAGCCGCGCACGACGCGACACGAGACGCGGCCAACGCAAAGCCGACACATATATGAAATTTTCTGAACTCGGGCTCAGCCCGAAGGTCCTGCAGGCCGTCGAGAATGCAGGATATACCGAGCCCACGCCCATTCAGGCGCAGGCCATTCCCGAAGTGCTGAACCGCCGCGATGTCATGGGCATCGCCCAGACCGGGACCGGCAAAACGGCAGCCTTCACGCTTCCGATGATTTCGCTCTCCGAAAAAGGCCGTGCCCGGGCCCGCATGCCCCGCACGCTCATTCTCGAACCGACCCGCGAACTCGCGGCTCAGGTGGAAGAGAATTTCGAGAAATACGCCGCCAATCATAAACTCAACGTCGCGCTACTGATCGGCGGCACGTCGATGGACAAACAGATGCAGATCCTCGACCGCGGTGCCGATGTGCTGATCGCCACGCCGGGTCGCCTGCTGGACCTCTTCGAGCGCGGGCGCATCCTCATGAACGGTGTGGAAATTCTCGTCATCGACGAGGCCGACCGCATGCTGGATATGGGTTTCATCCCGGATATTGAGCGCATCGTGAAACTGGTACCGTTTACGCGCCAGACGCTGTTCTTCTCTGCCACCATGCCGCCGATCATCGAGAAGTTGGCCGACCAGTTTCTGCAGAACCCAGTTCAGGTGCAGGTGGCCGCTGCCGCGACAACGGCCAAGACCGTCGAGCAGAAGCTCGTAAAAGCACCGAAGAAGGATTTCGAGAAGCGCGCCAAGCTGCGCGAGGTGATCGACAGCCAGGACAACATCAAAAACGCCATCATCTTCTGCAATCGCAAGGTGGATGTCGCAGCGCTCCATCGTTCGTTGATGAGGCGCGACTATTCGGTCGGTTCGCTGCACGGCGATATGGATCAGCCTTCGCGTATGAAGACATTGGCAGCTTTCCGCGACAATGAAATCACGCTGCTCGTCGCTTCTGACGTTGCGGCACGTGGCCTCGACATTCCCGATGTATCCCACGTCTTCAACTACGACGTGCCGATTCACCCCGACGACTATGTTCACCGCATTGGCCGTTGCGGCCGTGCAGGGCGCGATGGCTGGGCCTTCACCTTTGTCACAAAGTCCGACGACAAATACATGGACGCCATCCTGAAACTGACCGGTGACGATCTGGAATATCTCGACGGGAAGCCCTCGAAAAAAGCAGATGAAGCCGAGACCGAAGAGAAGCCGAAACGGGGTCGGCGTACGAAGAAAGCGCCTGTTGCGAAGAAGGACGATAGCTCTGCAGGCGTGCAAGCGGCTGATCCTGACGAAAAGCCCAAACGAAGGTCTCGCAAAAAGGCAGAGACCGACGAGCGCGACACCATGCCGGAGCGGCAACCGAGTGACGCGAAAAACGCCAACGAAACAACATCGAGCGATAAAAAGCAGCGCGGCAAGCGCCACGCTGACGACACTCCCGTACCAAAGGGTTTGGGCGATCACGTGCCCGCGTTTCTGCTCACACCAGCCGGTCGCGGCTGACCCGGCTTAGCCTCTCGCGGCATCGTGACGGCAGCTTCCAAATTTGCCATCGAAAGGCCCGTTTTGCTGGGCTATGAACAGCGCGGTAACGCTGTTCACCGAAGTGCCCTCACCATGCTGAAGCGCCTGTTCCAAAGCGGTCTGGCTCTCATACTGGCCATCAGCCTTGCACTGCCGTCTACGCTCGCGCAGGCGCAGAGCCGTGGCCTGTCGCTGGTGCGCGACGCAGAGACCGAAGCGCTGGTGCGGGATTACGCAACGCCGCTTATGAAGGCGGCCGGTTTGCGGCCTGGCTCCGTCGAATTCATCATCGTTAACTCGCCGGGCTTCAATGCTTTCGTGTCCGGGCGCGGCCTGTTTATCAACACTGGGCTGCTTCTTCAGGCTGAAAGCCCGGATGAAGTGATTGCCGTAATAGCGCATGAACTTGGCCACATCATCGGCGGCCATCAGACGCGGCTGCGGGAGCGGATGGAGAATGCCCGCCGCATCGCCCGCTGGACCAGCCTTTTGGGGGTCGGCATCGCCGCTGCGGGCGCAGTCGCAGGCAGTGGCGGCGCAGCACAGGCGGGCGCTGCCGTTGCCACTGGTGGTGGCAGCTTCGCAATGCGGGATATTCTTCAATATCGCCGCGGCGAAGAGACTTCAGCGGACCGGACAGCACTGCGTCTGTTGAACGCCACGAAGCAAAACCCCAGCGGCCTCATCAAGACGTTCCGGCGTCTGGCGCGTGCCTCATCCATTATCGGTGGCCGTATCGATCCTTACCTGCGCAGCCACCCTGCCCCGAACGAACGCATTCGCGATTTGATGCAGGGGATTGAAACAAGCCCCTATCGCAACAAACCCACATCCCCTGCCCTTATCGCCCGGCACGACATGGTCCGGGCCAAACTGGCGGCTTATGTCGGCGGCAACCGCTATGCTCGCTCCCTTTTGCTGGACAAGCGTCTTAGCGAAAACGCGCGGCTTTATGGTCGCGCCATCACCACGCATCTCTATGGTTCGCCAAGACGCGCGCTCCCCATGATCGATCGGTTGCTGAAGCGAATGCCGAACAATCCCTACGTTCATGAAATGAAGGGGGAAATTCTGTTGCGGTCCGGTCGCGCGAAGCAGGCAGTCCCGCATTTCCGCAAGGCGGTGCAGTCAGACAGAACCAATTCCGGTTTTCTGCGCGTTCAACTTGGCCATGCTTTGCTGGAAAGCGGTGATCGCAAGAACCTGAACGAGGCGATCGAGCAATTGCGCAAAGGCGTGAGCCGTGACCCGAGCGCTGTTGCTGGCTACAGCTACCTTGCTCGCGCCTACGGAGAAACTGGCCAGACGGCGCGAGCGCTTCTGGCTTCGGCAGAAGTCGCCGTTCGCACGGGACGCCGTAATGAGGCGCGCAACTTTGCGACGCGGGCGCAAAAAGGTTTCAAGCGCGGTGAGCCAGGCTGGCTTCGCGCGCAGGACATCATCGGTTACAAATAGACATTGCGGCACCGCCCGTGGACCCGCTTGCGAAAGGCTTTCACCATGCCAATTAAATTCCTGCGCGCCGCCCTGTGCGCTGTAGCTCTCACCTTACCCGCCCCGGCTCTGGCGCTGGACGATGGCGACAAGGCACAGGTGGAACAGATCATTCGCGAATACTTGCTGGCCAATCCGGAGCTGATGCTGGAGGTGCAGCAGGCGCTGGAGGCCAAACAGCAAGAACAGGCTGCGGAAACGGCCCGTCTCGCGCTGGAAGAGAACAAGGCCACGATCTTCGAATCGGACAATCAAGGTGTCATTGGCAATCCGGATGGTGACGTCACGGTGGTCGAGTTCTTCGACTACAATTGCAGCTTCTGCCAGCGTGCGATGGAGGATATGAACACGCTGCTGGCCGGCGACGACAATCTGAAATTCGTTATGAAGGAACTGCCAATCCTCTCACAGGGCTCCGTTGAAGCCAGTCGGATTTCTACCGGGGTCTACCGCTTGTTTCCGGAGAAATACGAGGAGTTTCACAACCGTCTGCTTGCGCTGCAGGGCATGAAAGACGGCAATCGCGCTCTTCGCGTGGCGCAGGAAATGGAACTCGATATCGATGCTATCAATGCAGAGGGGCAGAAGCCCGACGTGCTCGGCGCGTTTCGCGAGGCAAATGATCTCGCAAACAGTCTGGGAATCAATGGCACACCCTCCTACGTCATCGGTGATGAGGTGATTTTCGGCGCGATCGGCGTTGATACGCTACGCGAGAAGATCGAAAACGTGCGCCAATGCGGTAAAACCGCGTGTTCATAGGGTAAATCACCTTCGAAACCTGTCGACGCCCCCTACCGGGCATGGCATGAGAAGCGAACGCCAATAGCTTGGGAAAGACCATCATGCCCGCATCGAAAAAAGACGCCAAAGTCGCGATAGACACCAAACTCATTCGCGAATTGGCCGAGATGCTGGCCGATACCGATCTCAACGAGATTGAGGTGAGCCTGGATGAATTCCACGTTCGCTTGGCCCGCGGTACGATGACTACCGCCGCTCCAGCTGCTCCTGCCCCGGTCGCACTACCTGCCCCTGCAATTGCCGCAGCACCTGCTGCGCCTGCCTCCGCTGCGGTGGCGGAAGAGACACCTGCCGCCGGCAAAGGTGAAGCGGTCCCTGCCCCAATGGTTGGCACGGCGTATCTCGCACCTTCACCTGGCGCATCGCCGTTCGTGAAAGCGGGTGACAAGGTGAAGAAGGGCGAGACGCTCATGATCATCGAAGCCATGAAGACCATGAACCAGATTGCCGCCCCACGTGACGGTACGGTGGAATCGATTGCCGTAGAGGATGGGCAGCCGGTCGAATTTGGTGAAGCGCTGGTGATGCTGAGCTGAGGCGGCGGTCATGTTCAACAAAGTCCTGATCGCCAATAGAGGCGAAATCGCGCTGCGCATTTTGCGCGCCTGCAAAGAAATGGGCATTCCCACCGTCGCGGTACACTCCACCGCAGATGCGAATGCCATGCATGTGCGTTTGGCGGACCAGAGCGTCTGCATCGGCCCGCCCGCCTCTCGCGATTCCTATCTCAACGTCCACCAAATCATCGCGGCCTGCGAGGTGACGGGAGCAGATGCGATCCATCCCGGCTACGGCTTCCTGTCGGAAAACGCCAAGTTTGCCGAAATTCTGGAAGCGCACGATATCACCTTCATCGGCCCGTCGTCGGAGCATATCTCCATGATGGGCGACAAGATCGTCGCCAAGCAGACGGCGGAGAAACTTGGCATTCCGGTGGTGCCTGGTTCCGATGGCGCGGTGACGGAGTTGGAAGACGCGCGGCGCATCGCCAACGACATCGGTTATCCCGTTATCATCAAGGCTGCTTCCGGCGGCGGCGGGCGTGGGATGAAGGTCGTCAACAATGACGACGAGATGACCCAGGCTCTGCAAACCACGCGGACCGAAGCCGGTGCCGCTTTCGGCGACGATTCGGTCTACATCGAAAAATATCTGGCCACCCCACGTCATATCGAAGTGCAGGTCATGGGCGACGGCAAGGGTAAGGGCGTTCACTTGGGCGAACGCGATTGTTCCCTGCAGCGTCGTCACCAGAAGGTGCTGGAAGAAGCCAATTCCCCTGCCCTGACCGTCGAGCAACGCGAGAAGATCGGCGGCATTTGCGCCAAGGCCATTGGCGATATGGGCTACAGCGGTGCAGGCACCATCGAGTTTCTCTACGAGAACGGCGAGTTCTATTTCATCGAGATGAACACCCGCCTGCAGGTGGAGCACCCGGTAACGGAGATGATCACCCGCATCGACCTCGTCAACGAACAGCTGAACGTCGCCATGGGCAACGGCATGACGTTCGGGCAGGAACATGTGCGTTTTCAGGGCCATGCCATGGAATGCCGTATCAATGCGGAGAACCCGCGCACCTTCGTACCGTCGCCGGGAGAGATCACCTATTATCACCCGCCCGGTGGGCTGGGTGTTCGGGTCGATTCCGGCGTCTTCTCGGGTTACCGCGTGCCGCCTTATTACGACAGCCTGATCGGCAAGCTGATTGTCGTCGGGCGCAACCGCACCGAATGCCTCAACCGTCTGCGCCGCGCGCTGGACGAGTTCGTGGTGGATGGCATCGATACAACCCTGCCGCTGTTTCAAGATCTCGTGCGGAACGACGACGTTATTGCTGGCGATTACGACATCCACTGGCTGGAAAAATATCTGGCCGATCAGGCCGACTAACCTTCCACCGCGATGTCGAATGTCGACAATCTGATGTTGGAGATCACGCCGGAGGTCTTGCTGAAAGCCTATGCCAGCGGCATTTTTCCTATGGCGGATTCGGCAGACGACCCCGGCTTGTTCTGGGTTGAACCGGACTATCGCGGCATCATACCGCTAGACGAGTTCCACACGCCGAAGCGGCTGGCCCGGACCATCCGGCAGGAAAAATTCGATCTTCGCATCAATACCTCGTTTGAAAGGGTGGTCGATTTGTGCGCCGAAGAAGCGCCGGATCGGAAGGAAACCTGGATCAATCAGCGAATCCGCAAACTCTACAGCGAGCTCCATCATATGGGTCACGCGCACAGCGTGGAGAGTTGGCTGGACGGAGAATTGGTGGGCGGGCTTTACGGCGTATCGCTAGGCGGCGCTTTCTTCGGGGAAAGCATGTTTTCCCGCGCCCGCGACGCTTCGAAAGTGGCGCTCGCGCACCTGGTAGATCGGCTCAACATCAACGGCTTCACGCTGCTGGACACTCAGTTCAACACCGAGCATTTGAGCCAGTTCGGCGCCGTTGAAATCCCGAAACGCGAGTATCTCGACCGCCTCAGTGAAGCGCTGGAATTGGACGCTCGCTTCGTTTGACGTCCTAGTTGGTCGGCGGAGGCGGAACGTCGGACGTCTGCTTACAGGCCTTCAGCCAGACATCGTTCACCGGATGCTCGATGGCGTTCAGCCCCGGGCTTTCGGCGAACATCCAGCCGGAAAAGAGCGGGCGGATGCGGCGATCTAACGTGATCTCGTGAACTTCCAGAAACGACGTCGTCTTCGGCGTTTCGGAGGCCGAACTTGAGAAGCACGCACGGGGCGTGAGTTCGAGCTGGCCGAATTTCACAGTCTCATCGATATAGACGTCGAATTCTGTGATGCGACCCGTGATTTTGTCGAGACCCGCGAACACAGCCACCC
This sequence comes from Pseudomonadota bacterium, assembly GCA_039208305.1. Taxonomy (GTDB): domain Bacteria; phylum Pseudomonadota; class Alphaproteobacteria; order Rhizobiales; family Rhizobiaceae; genus Pseudahrensia. The sequence continues at coordinate 5,713 of JBCCRF010000028.1, read as the reverse complement.
GGTTGGCAATGCGGGAAAGCTGTTGTGGCTCCGAGAAACCGTCTGACTGTTCGGTCGATTCTGTAGACTGGGCAAACGCAGACGTCGCTGCGCCAAGCATGGCGGCAGCAATTAGCGCTTTCGTCAAATGTGACGCTCGTCTTGTCATCGCAATCCGCCATTGCCCCGTGAATGTGGCAAGATTTTCGCTGCCAGTCGGCGCCGTTACGGCGTCCACGCCTCGTAATCGCTGACCGTCCTGTCGCGCGAAGCCGGATTGGCGAGCGAACCTTTGGGGCGGTAAGCGCCACCCGTTCCGGTCATGTTGGCGAGATGAGGCATCTCCCATTCGCGCATGGCGTAGTCTTCGTCGGCAGGCGAGACATCCGTGCGGTGATGGAGCCAGCCGTGCCAGCCGGCAGGTACGCGAGATGCGTCAATCTCGCCATTGTAGGTCACCCAGCGCTTACCGTCTTCAGACTTGTAATACTTGTTGCCGCTTGCGTCTTCGCCCACGAGCGTGCCCTTCCGCCAGGTGAAAAAGCGGGTGCCCAGCGTTTGCTGGTGCCACCAAGTGAAGAATTGCAGAAAGAAATCTTTCATCGTGCCGCCCGTGATGCGCCGCGAACCGCGGCTCCCTCGTTAGTGCCGTTGATAAACCCGATGGCCGGTCAGGTCCACCGCGTCATTGGATGAAGACGATTGGAAACCAGTCTGCAGGCAGTGGATCGTTCATCGCCAGTTTCAAACCCATTTCTGGAAATGGCGGTGAGACGGCATGGGGTCGCTCGACATAGCGCGTGCCGTCTCCCGTGAAACGGAAGCTCGCAGCACGCCGTCGCGTTGGCGTCGGGTTCGGCGGCGCGTCGTGCAGCGTGTGGAAGTCGAAGGCCAGCACATCGCCGCGCCTGACGCCGTAGGAGACGATGCCCGGGTCGTCAGCTTCAATTTCCGGGAATGGTTGATAGGCCGTCGTATCGCCTTCGAGCGGTTCCAGTGTCTTAAAGCGGCGGGGCACATACGTGGTCGCGCCTCGGTGAGAGCCTTTCAGAAAGTTGAGGCTCTGCGCTTCGTCGACATCATCAAGCGGCACCCAAACGCTGACCGTCTGCTCTCCGGCCACGCAGTAATAAGGCATATCCTGATGCCACGGCGTGGCGGAGGTGTTGTTCGGCTCCTTCACGAGAACATGTTCGTGGAAGAATTGCACGCGCTTAGCCCCCATAAGCTTGCCCGCCAACTCGCCGAGAGGACCATCACGCGCAACGTCGATGAATGCCGGAATGCGCTTCCAGTTTACGTAGTCGCCGAAGTAAGCCCCGCCCTCTCCCGCATGGTTCGCACCATAAGGGCCGGGTTCGGCCATATTGGTTTCAACCGCGTCACAAAGCCTTTCCAGCCAAGCCTCATCCAACGCATCGCGAATGACTGTGACGCCGTCGCGCCGGAACGTTTCAACGGTCTCTTTGCTGACAATTGCCATTGACCCTCAGCCCACCGTCTTATCGAGAATGATCGCCGGGATGCCGGCCAAGCCGCCGCAGGCATCCGTCTCACCCGCCCGCTCGTAGCCGACGGCCTCGTAGAAGCCGAGCGCCGCATCATTGCCTTTCAGCACATCCAGCCAGATGCGCGTCCCGGCAAACAGCTGCTGCTCCACATGGCCCAACAGCGCCTTGCCGATGCCGAATCCCTTCAGATCAGGGTCTACATGAAGCCGGTCGACATACATGCCGTCCTTCTGAAAGGCGTAGAGGTGGCCGACGACCTTGTTGCTCTTCAGCGCAACCAGAAACCTGTCCTGCACCCTACCGGCCTGCTCGCGAAACAGATCGGCGGAATGCCGTGTTGCGATGATCTCTTCCGTCTCCGCCTGCCCGATGAGCGGCGGATAGGTGGAAAGCCAGCTGCGGTTTGTTAGATCGCGAGCATCCGCAATCTCCGTCCCCTCGGCACGGCGGATGGTGATGCTCATTCTGCGATCTTCGCCCGCAGCAGCTCGTTTACCGCCTTCGGGTTGGCCTTGCCGCCCGTTGCCTTCATCACCTGCCCCACGAACCAGCCGATCATGTTCGGTTTCTCACGCGCCTGGGCGACTTTGTCCGGGTTGGCGGCGATGATCTCGTCAACGGCGGCCTCGATGGCGCCGGTATCGGTGACCTGCGCCATGCCGCGCTCGTCCACGATCTTCGCCGGATCGCCACCCTCGTTCCACACGATCTCGAACACATCCTTGGCGATCTTGCCCGAAATGGTGTCGGCCTTGATGAGATCGATAATACCACCCAGTTGGGCGGCGCTGATAGGCGAGTCAGCTATATCCGTACCCGCCTTGTTGAGCGCGCCGAGAAGATCGTTGATCGTCCAATTGGCGGCGAGTTTGGCATCGCGCCCCTGCGCCACTTGCTCGTAGTAATCGCTGATCGCCTTGTCAGAGACGAGGATGCTGGCGTCGTATTCGCTGAGGCCCGCCTCCTGAAAGCGCGCGCGCTTCTCGTCCGGCAGCTCCGGCAGTTCGGCGCGGATCGTGTCGACATAGGCATCGTCGAATTCGAGTGGCAGCAGATCGGGGTCTGGGAAATAGCGGTAGTCATGCGCCTCTTCTTTGGAGCGCATGGAGCGCGTTTCGCCCTTGACCGGGTCGAAGAGGCGGGTCTCCTGATCGACGCTGCCGCCCTCCTCCAGAATATCGATCTGGCGTTTGGCTTCGTATTCGATGGCCTGACCCATGAAGCGGATCGAGTTCACGTTTTTGATCTCGCAGCGCGTGCCGAAATCGCCACCGGGCTTGCGCACCGAGACGTTCACATCCGCCCGCATGGAGCCCTGATCCATGTTGCCGTCACAGGTGCCGAGATAACGCAGGATGGACCGCAGCTTGGTGACGTAAGCCTTGGCCTCATCAATGCTGCGAATATCCGGCTTCGATACGATTTCCATCAGCGCTACGCCGGAGCGGTTCAGATCGACATAGCTCATCGTCGGGTGCTGATCGTGCATGGATTTGCCAGCATCCTGCTCCAGATGCAGCCGCTCGATGCCGATTTCCACGCTCTCGAATTGCCCTTTCGAATCCGGTCCCACCTGCACCGTCACCGTGCCTTCGCCCACAATCGGGTGGTACAGTTGGCTGATCTGATAGCCTTGCGGCAGATCGGGGTAGAAGTAGTTTTTGCGGTCGAAGGCGCTCTTGTTATTGATCTGCGCGTTCAGCCCCAGTCCCGTCTTCACCGCCTGTTTGACGCAATGCTCGTTAATGACGGGCAGCATGCCGGGCATGGCCGCGTCGACGAGCGAGACGTGGCTGTTCTGCTCCGCGCCGAAACCGGTGGACGAGCCGGAAAACAGCTTTGCCTCGCTCGTCACCTGCGCGTGAACTTCTAGCCCGATTACGAGCTCCCAGTCGTGGTCCTCCCCGGGAAAGAAGGTCTTGGGATCGGGCGTGCGGGTATCGACGATGGGCATGGTAGGGCGAACGCGGTGAGTGTGGATATGTCTCGCCCCGCTCTACCGCGCATCCGTGCCGGTGTCAGCCCGCAATTGCCCTGCACTCTTCCCTGTCCTAGCCTTCGTCCGACGCCAATTGGACGCGACACCTCGATGCCATTCACCCGCCTGCTTGCCGCCTGCCTCGCTTTACCGCTTTTTTCCGCCACACCGGCGCTGGCAAAGCTCGAAATCTGCAATGAAAGCGATGCGACGCGGGCGGTGGCGATTGGCCGTAAAAAGGATGGTGCTTGGGGCTCGGAGGGCTGGTGGATCATCAAGCCTGGCACCTGCAAAACGCCGATCAAGACCGAACTCAAGCAACGCTATTATTACTACCGCGCGACCACCAATTCCGAAGCGATCCACGACGGACGCTATCGCTTCTGCACTTCGCCCAAACCCTTCACCATCGAAGGGCAGGACGATTGCGATGGTCGCGGACACGGAAGCGCCCTGTTTGACCGAATCGACACCGGCAAAAGCGCCCGCAGCTTCACCTTCCGCCTGCCTAACCCGCCCGCGCCAAAAGGCGAGGATGAACTGGAGCCTGTGGCAGAAGCTGACATCAAGCCTGCAGCACCTGCACAGCCGAGCCGAGCCTTTGCCCCCGGTACCCATGGCGAACCCTACACAGTGACCGGCGTGTTGCAGGGCTGCGATGAGGACGATGGCGGGTCATATTGTGCCTACCACGCGGAGGGTTGGAAACATTTCGCCCGCCCGGGTGCCGGCACCCCCGCAACCGTGATGCGCGAGATGGAGCTGTCCGGCCCCGGCCAGCTGTTTGCCATCTCCGGCGACATGATCAGCTTCGGCGACATCACGGCGGAGGTGGCCGTCGCCAGCTTCGCCCATGCCGGGCGGGACAAATACAGCCGCGAACGCGACGCGCTGCAGGGTTTCTGGATTTCCACCACCGACAGCAGCTACCAGATCATCATTGAGGGCGCTGAGAAGAAGGACCTCTACGACGCTAATCTGACCGGCGACTATTACCTATCCTTCGCCGACGGGTGTCAGGGCCGTGACAATATCGGGCCAGTTGTGATCGCCACCGACCCGTCCGATCGCGAAAACCCGCTCTGCTATGCCATCACTTCGGTGGATGATCGTAGCCTCGAGCTATCCCATATAGGTGGTAACGGACAAAGCCTTACTTTTGAGCGCAGCCAATGACAGATCTTACCCCCTACTCAGTTCCTTCCGGCACCCGCATCGGCCATGTGCATCTGCGCGTGTCCGATCTGGAGCGGTCGATCGCCTTCTACCGCGATGTCATCGGCCTCACGCTCGTGCAGCGCTACGGCGCGCAGGCGGCGTTTTTGGCCGCGGATGATTATCACCACCATATCGGCCTCAACACCTGGGAGAGCCTGGGCGGAGCGCCCGCGCCGAAGGGCCATCCCGGCCTGTTCCACACCGCCTTTCTCTACCCCGACCGCAAGGCGCTCGGCACAGCCCTAGCCCGCCTGCGGGAATGCGGCGTGGAACTCACGGGCGCCGCCGACCACGGGGTGAGCGAGGCTCTTTATCTCGACGACCCCGACGGCAACGGTATCGAACTCTACCGCGACCGCCCCAAGGACGACTGGCCACGAGACGAGAACGGCACGCTAGCGATGGTCAACGCGCGCTTGGATTTGGAGGCGTTGCTGGCGGAGGCGGGTTAACTAAACCCCGCGATAAGAGCGAGAACCGCTCTGGGTCCCGGCTCAAGGCGGGATGACAGCGGAATTGTTGTCGACGCTTCGCCACTCCTCCCCTTGTCATACCGGGCTTGACCCGGGACCCAGCAAACAAGCCGCGCCCAGCGCGTCCTTTTTCTCCATCCAGACACGCCCAAACGCCCGCCAGCGCTCGGCGCCTCGGGTTATCGGTCAGTTCTCGCTCCCAAACATCATTCGGGAACCGGTGGGGCGTGAAAGGTGACCCATGCCGGCAGTTTCGGCGAAAACGGTCGCCCGTCACGCCCCACTTCGGTTCTGCTGCGGACGGGGTTTCACCGCCATTACCCTGACACACCATGGCACGCCCGACCCTTACGGACCGAGCCCGCTCCCCTGCCAGCCACTGCACGACGCGTTGGCCCAGTAAGACAGCGCGGGGCTCCGGGATGGGCTGGCCGTTAGTTCCAACACACCCGGAAGAACCGACCCCTCACGACGCTACCAACGGTGCGCACCGCCGGTTCCCTGCGAGAGGTGGGGTCATTATGGGGTAGTTGGAAAGGGTGGGGATAAAAAAG
>JBCCRF010000027.1:0-16109 GCA_039208305.1 Pseudomonadota bacterium | reverse complement strand
GCTGGATGCGGGCCGCTGCGCCGTCCCAGACGGCGACCTCACCACCTGCGCGGCCCAACCGGATGCCCCAGTCGAAGTCTTCTAGCCGACGCAGACCGGCATCGGGATACCCCGGCTGTCCCGTCAGCCAGCGGCGCTGGACGATGAGTGTCGAGCCGGGGCAATACCAGCATCCACTGCAAAGTGCCGCTAAGGACTGGGCAGGATTGGGGATACGAACCCGTAGGCTATCTTCCTCCCTCTCGACCCAGCCGCCGCATACAAAAAGTGGAGTGTCCGGACGCTTGCGCTGCTCGGCCACCGCAAATTCGAGCCGCGGAAGAAGCGTATGCGGAAGGAACGTGTCGTCGGCGTCGAGAAACGCGATCCACTGCGTGGTCGAAGCCTTGATGCCCGTCACCCGGGCAGCGGCAGCTCCGCGATTGCGCTTATGACGAATAACCCGCACTTCACAATGCGTCGTTGGAGCGACCGTCGATACGAAGGGCTCGCTAGAGGCATCGTCCACGACAATGACGGTAATCGCCAGTCCCGCACCGGCCTGCGCGATGACACTCTCCAGTGCCGCCACAGTGTGTTCAGGCATCTGAAATGTGGGAATGATCACTGTGAGATCGAACTTCACCAGACCGCCTCATTTCGGTTTCGTCCGCAGGCGAAACGTGTATCGCTCATCAGGCTGCCATTGCGTAGCAGTCAGCAGAAAAGCGGCCGCAAACGCTGGGCAGCATCACATAGTTGAACATCACGTATATGCAATGATGGGCAGGTCGTGAAAGTTCAAGACATCGTTTTCGCACCGACGCTCCAGATGTTCATGCTGGGTACATCAGCGTTGGCCCTCGTTGCCGGGACGTGCGGCACACACAGTCCTTTCGTCTTCCTAACAACATAGATCGAAAGCGCGCCTTGCGGTTAACGCTGCGGCGACGGTCTGCTGATATTGACTGTGGCCAAATCCGTTTTTTCGGCTCGTTTCGCCTCTAGGCATCTCTCTTGGCAAACGGGAACCTCCCGAACCGGAGACATCCTACATGGCTGCACCTACCGCGCAGGAACAGCTGAGCCTTGAGCTTATCAACCGCTCGCGGATGGACCCTGGCGGCGAGTTTGCGCGCCAGATCCTCGATGCGGATACGCAGACCGGTTATCAGGGCAACATTACGGGTGCGTTGCGCTTTTTCGACGTCGATATGGGAGCGCTTCAGAATCAGTTCTCCAGCATGGTCGCCGCGCCGCCCGTCGCGTGGTCATCAGTGCTGAACGACGTCGCGACCGACCATTCGCAAGCCATGCTTGATAACGACCAGCAGGGTCATACGATTAATGGCGTGAGCTTTGGCCAGCGCATGCAGAACTCAGGCCTCGACTATCGTGGGGCAAGCGAGAATGTCTTCGCCTACACGCAAGACATGGTTCACGGCCATGCTGGCTTCATGGTTGATTGGGGCAATGGCAGTCTCGATCGAGATGGCGACGGCATTCAGGATGGGGCAGGCCATCGCGTCAACATCATGAATGCCTCGTGGAATGTCGTCGGCATCGGCGTGATTGAGGACCCTGACACAACCAACGAAGTCGGCCGTCCCTTTCTCCAGACGCAGAACTTCGCCCAGCTGCGCAACTATTCCGCCCAGCTCATGGGTGTCGTGACTGACGATACGGATGGCGATTTTTTCTACGATATAGGCGAGGGCCTGGGCGGCGTGACCATTACCGCACAGGGCACGGCAGGCACCTTCACCACCACGAGTTGGGGATCAGGTGGCTATCAGATGGTTGTACCACCTGGCGAATACACCGTCACGTTCGAGGGAGGCATGTTAACCGGACGCGTGGTGCAGACCGTCACCATGACCGGCAACAATACCAAGCTTGACGCCCGTCAGCAGGATGCCGCGCGAGCCGAACTCGGCACCGGCACCAGTGATGTCCTGACCGCGGATCCGACTGGCAGCACTTTACGGGGTCTGGCCGGCAACGACACTCTGAACGGGCTCGCTGGCGATGACGTGCTCGATGGCGGCACCGGCGCCGACGCGTTGAACGGCGGCGGCGGACAGGACCTGGCGACCTATGTGAACGCCGGAGCAGGCGTTCGTGGTGGACGACGTCGCCAACATGATCTGGACCGACTTCCTGTTGTAGCGAATTGGGTCGGACAGTGGCGGTGATCTGGTAGGGTCGTGATCAAGCGCGCGGCTATCGCTGGTCTGGCGTGGCAGCTGAGGTCTTGACGACCAAAAAACATTCACGCAGTCGGTGCCGCCGACTTTTTTTGATTGAATTCGTCTTTGAAACCGACGCTAAGTGGTGGAAATAGAGCCGCAAAACCAGCTCGATACGAATTGCGGTTCTTGGACGGGCCGTCTCGTATCACAGAGCCATGTTTCTGAACGGGAATGTTAAACCCATTGGCTTTGATCAACATGATTGGCGACGCGCCTTATTCTTCGTTCCGGACCGAAGGTGTTCCGCAGTACGTTGGCCGTGACCTTCTTGCTTCGGTTCGGGCTTGGCGTCTTTGGTCGCTGTTGGCTTGGCATGATCTCCTTCGCCAATATGGGCGCGCGTGGTTGGGTCTGTTCTGGGTGCCGCTATTTACGGGGCTCTTCGTCGGTGCGTTCACGCTCATCTTCTCTGTTTTGAACGGTGCGCCCGCTGATACGTTTGGTCTCTATGTCGCCAGCGGCTACATTTTGTGGGTTTTCATGTCGGAGTCGCTGGTTGAGGGGTCAGGCACCTTCAAGCAGAACCGGGCGATGCTGCTTGACTCATTGGTGCCGCGCAGTCTGCCGGTGTTTCGCCTTGTCCAGCGCAACGTGCTCCGGCTCGCGCTCAATCTCACGGTGCTGGTGGCCGTTTTTGTCGTCTTCACGATTCCTCTTCAGATCGGCATGTTCTGGGCCATTCCGGGTCTAGTCGTCATCATCACCACAACGCTGCTGGCCACGTTTTGCTGCGCGGTGCTGGGTGCGCGGTTCGAGGATATACGCCTGGTCATTTCCATCGGAATGCGGCTGCTCTTCTTTCTCACTCCGATCATGTGGAAGCCGGAGCGTTTGGGCGTCTATGCCGACTATCTCGTGTTCAATCCGTTCGGCCATTACATCGAGCTTGTACGAGCGCCTCTGGAAGGCCGCGAGATCTCCGATCTGTCGCTGCTCGTCGTAACGGTTTGCAGCCTGCTGGCGCTTGGCGCTGCTGCTGCGCTGTTCGCCTTCGCCCATAAGCGCCTGGTGCATTGGATATGAAGGTTATGGACGATCCGCGCCTGCAGTTGGAGGGGCTCACGCTTGACCTTCCAAGTGCTGCCAATACCAATGCTGGTGACCCCCGCTTCCAGCGGACCGTCAACGGCGGACGTACAGTATTTCGCGTGCTGGACGACATCACGTTTACCGCCAAGTCGGGCGACCGGATCGCCCTGATCGGGCGTAATGGCGCGGGCAAGACCACGCTGTTACGAGCCATCGGGGGGATCTTCACGCCAAGCGCTGGACGGGTGGTGCGAGAAGGGCGAATGCGCATTCTTCTCAATCCTGGGCTCGGGCTCGAGCCGGAACTGACGGGTCGCGCCAATATCCGCGTTTTGGGTCTCATCAACGGACTGTCCGATCGCGAGATCGAAGCTGCGCGAGCCGATATTCTCGACTTTGCACAACTCGGCGAATTCATCGACATTCCGGTCAAGAACTATTCGGCCGGCATGCGCATGCGACTGATCTATGCCGTCGTCACCAGCGGCGTGTCGGATATCCTGATTCTGGATGAAGTGATCGGCGTCGGCGACAAGGCGTTCGTGAGCAAGGCCAATGAACGTCGCGCACAATTCATGCGCGGTGCCGGTATCCTGCTCGTGGCCTCCCATGCCGAAGGCATTATCAAACAGTTCTGCAACCGTGTGCTCTGGCTCGACAAAGGCCGCATCATCGAAGACAGCGACGATGTTCCGGGCACGTTGGCAGCCTATAGCGAGGCATCGTGAGGGCATCCGCGTCCGTCAGCATCGTGATGCCATGTCGCGACGCAGCCGCAACAATCGAACAGGCCCTTCGATCCGCGCTTTCACAATCCGTTGCAGCTCTGGAGATCGTCGTGGCCGATGGCGGTTCAGGTGATGCCACCCGTAAGATCGCGCAGGGGTTCAATGGCATTCGGGTGTTGGATGGCGATGATGACGGGCTGTACGAGGGGCTGAATCGCGCCATTGCAGCTGCGCGGGGCGAGTTTGTTCTTTTGCTGAACGCCGACGATGAATTGCCGACTGGTACGCTCGACACTTATCAAGCGGCGATAGCACGAGAACCGCAATGCGATCTGTGGACGGGCAGCGCTCGGTTTCACGGGGCGCTTGCCCTACAACTTATGCCCAGTGTTCCGATGACGCCAGCTTCCACACTTCACGGCATACCGTCGATCAATTCCCGCCTCTACCGTCGCCGCTTGTTGCAGGCTATGCCGTTCGAACAGGATTGGGGCTTTGCCGCCGACCGGGCCTTCATCCATAGGATCGCCTGCAGCCAAGTCAGGCGGGGCCGTGTCGATACCGATACTTATATCTATCACGCCCATGATGGATCGACGACGCTGGACCAGAGCGAGAAAACCCGTGCCAGGGTGCGGTATGCCGAACGCGAACTGGCCGCTGCGATGACGGAGCGGGTGAACGGGAACGCGACCAGCGGGCTTGATGCGCGGGCGGTTCACGGCTTCCGCGTGGCGCAGCAGCTGAAAGCTATTCGCAACGCCGATCGGCCTTCGCTGTCTTTTGCCGATCTGATGGTCGCGCCGCGCGCAATCCGGGACTGGCGCCGCTATCGCGGACAGATGTGCGGCTGGTAATACCATGCCGCTCTCACCGACCTGATCTCGGTCCTCCGGTCAGGGCCTTCAGTCTCGAAACAGACGTCCGGAATACGTGGGCGAACGCGCCCTGCCGCTTTGTATCCGTGCGAATATCAGCCGAGATCGGACAGTGTCTCCTCCAAACGCGCTGCAATCTTGTCTGTCACCTCGCTTGTGCGGATTGCAGTGTCGGCTTCGATATACAGGCGCAGCTCCGGCGCATTGCCCGATGGGCGAATATGCACGATCTCGCCATCGCTGAAGGAGAATCGCAGCCCGTCCGACAGGTCGAGCTGGTAGGGTAGGGTCATATCGGCGAAGAAGCTTTCGCCTTGGGACGCATCCTTTAATTTGCTGGCAAGCGCGGCGGAGCGCTCCGCCGCGACATCGCGCAGACAGCTCGATTGAAGGTTGCGTGCGGGCAGCAAATCCCGAAGTCCTGACAGCGGTCGTTCGAGCTCGCGCGCGAACGCAAAACAGGACAGGACTGGAAGGATCGCATCCCTCGTCGCCAAACGAGCGAGCGTACCATTTTCGATCGTCATGTCATTTTGCACCAGGAAACCGCCATTGGCCTCGAAGCCTACCGTTCGGTCAGCGTCGCTCTTCTCCATCGCGGCCAGCACATAGGGAGAGCCCACCCGTGTGCGTGCAACACGGTCGAACCAACCTACGGTTTCGACCGAGGAAATCGAGGTTGCTGGGGTGACGACGGTATCAGCGCGCAGATAGCGCGCTGCGAGAATCCCTAATTCGTCGCCGCGAAAGTAGCGCCCTTCGTCATCGCCCAAGAGCGGTCGGTCTCCATCACCGTCCGTGGTCACAAGCGCGTCGAGGTCGTGTTCAGTCACCCACAGCGCACATTGACGATGGTCTTCCTCGGCGATGGCTTCGGTATCGATAGGGACGAATGTGTCACTGCGACCAAGCGGGATCACTGTCGCACCCAAGGCCTCCAGCAGCGCCACCGTCAAATCCCGACCGACGGCCGAATGCTGGTAGACACCAACCCGCTGACCGGTAAGCAGACCGGCAAAAAGCAAAGTTGCACGTTCGATGTAAAGTGTCTGAGCGTGCTCATGGCCGTCGCTCATCGAGACATCTGCGCGTGACGCATATGCGTAATGACCTTCAATCGGCTGGTTCAGAATCGCGGCCTCGTCGCCTTTCGTGATTTCGCCGGTGCTTGCGTAGAACTTGATGCCATTTCGATCGAATGGAATGTGGCTGCCCGTCACCATTATGGCAGCTGCAGCAGCCTCTTGCGCCGCAAGCGCAAGTGCAGGCGTCGGCACCGGGCCGCAATCGGTGGCAATGAAACCGGCTTCGACAATCGCGCGGTGAACGACAGCAGAGATATCGGGCGACGATGGGCGCAGGTCTCGCGCGATGAAGACTGTTGAACCCGAAACCCCTGCAAGGCCGGATGCAAGGAAGGCGCGCGTCGCCGCATCGACCAGATGGGATTCGAGATCAGCAACGAGACCGCGAAGACCGCTGGTGCCGAACTTCACCGAACTACCAGCCAAAATCGTGCCAAGCGTCGTAGATGTCTGGTTCATGTGGCGGCCTCTTTCGCGCTTTCGTCCAGCGCGGCTAGGAGCGTGGGCGTACTGGCCACGATCTGCCGGATAGCGCTCGCGATGTGATAGAAGGTGCTTGCCGGGGCGGGTCCTTCTTCAAACGTGCCATCCGATCGCATGCGGTCAAACCAAAGGCCGGGCACGGGCGTGTCGAGATAGGCTTCCATGATGGAAAGGCCCGCTACGGTATCAGTGAGATAGTGCGTTACATCGGCAGGCGATGCACCTTCCAACATGAGCAGGCTGGCCTTTACCCGTTCCAGCTGAGACCAGAAGCGGCGCTGCGTTGCCTGCGCACCGGTACCGGTGTTCACCCAAAGCGGAACCGAACCTGTCGCCGCGTCGATACCAGCAAGCCCTGTCTCATGGAGTTTACGTGCGACTGCAAGCGGCCTGTCTTCACCGCACAGTTTTGCCCAGCGCGCCAGAAGCCAGGCCCATTCAAACTGGTGACCGGGGTCGACGATGTGACCGGCCTCATCCTCGCGTCGTACCCAGCCCTCGCCGTAGTACTCCCGAATGTATGGATCCGCATCATCGAACAGCCGTTCGGTGGCAAGGCTGCTCAGCACGGTACAATGGTGCCGCCAGTCATCATCGTCCGGCGCAGTTTCCACCCATTCGAGACAGGCTTCGAACAGATGCATGACAGGGTTCGTGGCGAAGGGTTCAGCCCCCGTTTCGCGCAACGTGTCGAGCGGCGCGTCAGGGCCGGCACCGAAGCGTGCGCGAATTGCGCCGAGAACTGCCCTCGCCCTGTCCGCGGCTTGTATTTCGACTGCAGTCTCATGGGGGAGCTGCGCCAGCGCCAACAGCCGGAATGTCTGGTCATAAAGCTTTTCATCCGGGTCGGCGATCGTGCCATCGGCTGCGAGCAGGGTCGCTTGGATGTCACCGCTCGTGCCGTATGCCTTTGCTGCAGCCTCGAAAGCGCGCGGCAATATCGGCTGCCACGGCCCCTGCCAACCGTCACGAACAGCAGCGCCCAGAAGGGCGCTTTGACGGCCCTGCACCCGGTTGCGGACCGGGCCATCAAGCGGCCGACCATCCTGGTCGATCGCTTCTCTCCACAGGCCGCTGTCATGGTCGAAACCGAGTGATGTCCATAGCGACAGCGCCGTGGAAGGCAACCAGCGCGCCATGCGCGCGACGAACTCGCGCGCATCGAAGCCTGAACGGCCCCATGTGTCGGCTTCTCGCCGCTCGCGAGCTTTCAGATCAGACACCACGTTCTTCACGCCTTGTGAGGCGTTGAGATCGAGCACCAGCACCGTGTCCTTCTCCACGACGATACCGATGTCACGAAGGCCGAGCCCCACGACGAGGCGGTCGTCGTTGCAATGGACAAGACAGCGTTCGCTGTCATGAAGGATCGCATCGCCCTCAGCTGCGTTGCCATCGGCATCTTGGGAAAGGCTGTCGCGTACCGCATCCCATGCACCAAGGTCAGACCAGATCATCCGGCTGGGCAGTACCTTTGCATGCGATGTCTTCTCCATGATCGCATAGTCGATGGAGATCTTCTGCATATCGAGAAACCGCTCACCCATGGCGATCCCGTCGTCCAGCACGACTGCCTCGTCGACGGCGTGTGCAGCCAATTGCGCGATGTCGGTGGCATGCGTCGCGAACTCCTTCTGTAGGGTTCGCACCGGTGCAAAGAAATTGCCTGAGTTCCACAGGTAGCTGCGTGCGATGTAGTCGCGTGCGGTTTCCGTATCGGGTTTCTCTCGAAACTCTGAAACAGGCACGATCTGGCCGTCGGAGGAAGGACCATCATCGCCATAGTCCGGCTGTAGATAGCCATAGGCAGAACTGGGTTCATCTGGCGTGATGCCCAAAAGTACGATCGAACCGTCCTGGGAGCTCGCAACTGCACGATCTGTATCGCGCACGAAATGCTTGGCATCCGGCACGTGGTGATCGGCCGAGAGCAGGACAATTGTTCCTTCCGCATCAATCCGTGAAAGCTGCTCAACAGCGCAGGCGACGGCCGGAGCCGAGTCACGCCCGGAAGGTTCGAGCAGCAGCTTGTAGGGCAGGTCGATCCCATCCATCTGGCGGCGTACGACATCGGCATAGGCAGCGCTGGTGACGATGGTGAGGATTTGCAGCCCAGTAAGGTCACGACAACGCTCCGCTGTCAGCTGGAACAGAGAACGCGTGTTGAACATGGGTGCAAACTGTTTCGGCCGTACGACGCGAGAGCGGGGCCAGAGCCGCGAACCGACACCGCCGCACATGATGACAGGGTAGACTTTGATCATTTTTACGCACCCGCCGATGCTTCGCGTCTGGCCATATCATCGACCGGTTCCGCGCAACCTATGGCGTGTGCTTACCGAATTTGCACCCTCAAGTGTGCAGTCCGTTGGGATTTCGTGCAAAGACTGTTGCTCGATAGTCAAGGTCGCTCACATCGTCGAAACATTGCCATTATAAGTCCATTCGTCGTGAAAAGCTGGAAGGTGACTTCGAGGCCATCCTGCATGCGATGCAGCCGAGCGATGATCTACACGCGCTTGCCCGCGCCATGTTCAAGGATGCCTGGAACCAATGGTTGGCACAGGCCAGGCAAGCGCTCACCAGCCTGAAAACCGCGCTGACGAAGACCGAGACGCAAATTGAGCAACTGCTTGAGCGGATCGTCGAAGCGGACAACGCCACCGTCATTCGTGCCTACGAGGTCAAACTGGCAAAGCTCGAAAGAGAGAAGCTTCTACAGGCCGAAAAGATCGCGAATTCAGGCCAACCGCGCCATGGCTTCGACGAACTGTTCGAACTCGCTCTGCGTTTCCTCGCAAACCCCTGGAATATATGGACTTCTGGCGATCTCACCATGCGTCGCATGGTGCTGAAACTGGCCTTTACCGGGCGTCTACCCTACTGCCGTGAAACAGGGTTTTCGAACCCGAAAAAAGCGTTCACGTTCAAGGTGTTAGGGGGAATTTTCAGGTGATGAAAAGGGAATGGCGCACCCGAGAGGATTCGAACCTCTGGCCTCCGCCTTCGGAGGGCGGCGCTCTATCCAGCTGAGCTACGGGTGCGGATGTGCGTATCGTTAGCGGGGTGATTGCGTTCCTTCAATGGGGAATTATTGAGCCGAGATATCTCTTGCTCACAAACTGGCCCTTTACGTGAAATTGCGGTCAGTGCGGCATTCAGGCAAGGCGGTTCGGCTTCGCACTTAACTGCGAACGAGCACCCGTCTTGGTTGGAAGCTGCCTTTCTTTATGTCGCCGATGGCGATCAATTCGCCGCGGTGGATGGCGCAAACGTCGGTGTCTTCCACCGGGGCATCGCGGCCGCGCAGGATGATGGCGTTGCCCAGGCCGACCCGGCGAGCTTCATCGGATGAAAGTTTGAGCTCGGGAAAACCGTCCATCGCTTCCAGGGGCGTGATGAGATGCTCATCCAGCGCGACGTGATCTCCTTCCATCTGCAGCAGGTCCCCCAGCGCGACGCTATCCTCCTCCTCGAAAGGTTCGACGAAGGTGCGGCGCAGGTCGATGACATGGCCGTGGCAGCCGAGACGTTCTCCCATGTCGCGGGCCAGCGCGCGCACATAGGTGCCCTTGCCACAGGTGACCTCGAAGATCGCCGTGTCATCGTCCGGTGCGTCGAGCAGCTCGAACGTGTCGATCTCCACCGGTCTGGCCTCGAGTTCCACATCACGACCGGCGCGCGCTTCGGCATAAGCGCGTTTGCTATCGATCTTGATGGCGGAGAAGGCGGGGGGCACCTGCTCGATGGTGCCGGTGAAGGCGGGCAGCAAAGCTTCGATCTCGTTGCGCGAGGGGCGATCGTCGCTCGTTGCGATCACCTCCCCTTCCGCATCGTCCGTATTGGTGGCCGCGCCCCAGCGCACGGTGAAGCGATAGGCTTTCTGCCCGTCAGTCACGTAGGGCATGGTCTTGGTGGCCTCGCCGAAAGCGATGGGCAAAACGCCGGTGGCGAGCGGGTCCAGCGTTCCGGCATGGCCCGCCTTTTGCGCGTCGAACAGCCAGCGCAATTTACCGACGGCCTGGGTGGAGCCCATCTCCAGCGGCTTGTCGAGCACGATCCAACCGGAGACCGGGCGGCCTTTCTTACGACGCCCCATGGTTTAGGACTCGCCGTCTTTGTCGAGGTCGCGCTGGACGGCGTCGGAGCGCAGCAAGGCGTCGATCTTGGCGAAATTGTCGAAGCTCGTGTCTTCGCGGAACCGAAATGTCGGCATGTATTTCATCTGGTTGAGATGGTGGGCGGCGCGGCGGCGCAGAAAACTCTCTGAGCGCGCGAGCGCCTTCAGCACGGCCTGCATGTCACCGCCACCAAGAAGCGAGATGTAGCAATTGGCGATCTTCAGGTCTGGCGACATGCGGACTTCGGAAACGGTAATCATGGCGGAGGCCAGGGCAGGATCGTCCAGCTGCTCACGCGCGAGCACGTTCATCAGCGCGTGGCGCACCAACTCACCGACGCGCAGCTGGCGCTGGGATGGGCCTTTGGATTTGCTCATGAAGTCTGTCCTGTCGTGCAGTCCTGCGCGAGTTGCCAGAGCCCTTCTTGGTCGGCTTCGCTCGGCAAAGTTCGAAGAGGAATGATGATGGCCTGGACCTTGTTGATCCAGAAGAAGAAGTGGGTCGGCGTGCGCGTCGTCTTGATCACCGTGCTCCAAGCCAGATCGGATGAGATGCCGCCGCCGGTGGATTGCATGCCGGACGGCATAAATGTCGTTTCGATGGCCGTTCCGTGTAGCGCCAGCTTGCGGTGATAGAACCGTGCCACATAGATCGGCAACACCCATTTGGCGAGCGGAATGGCAATCAGGAAGAATCCGGACAGACCCAAAAGAAACGCCGCCTCGCCGAACCCTTCCCGCGACCAGACCCAGAGACCGACGCCAAAGCATGCCACGAAGACCAAGAGCAACGCGAAGAAGGCCACCGCTTTGACGCGCGGCAACACATGTCGTTCACGATCCACCATCATGGCGGCGAGATCGTCGGCCGTGATCTCGTAGTTGATCGTGTAACCGGCCTCCTCAAGAGGCCGGTCGCTGTCCTGTTCTGCCATGGGCCTTTGCCCGTTCAGCGGCCTACGCCTCCAGCGTGCGCTCGATCATTTCCACGGTGAAGCACTCGATGCGGTCGCCTTTGCGCATGTCCTGGTAGTTCTTGAAGGCCATGCCGCACTCTGTGCCGCTGTCCACGCGGGCGACTTCGTCCTTGAAGCGCTTCAGCGTAGCTAGCTGACCCTCGTGGACCACCACATCGTCGCGGATCAAGCGCACGCCCATATCGCGTTCCACGTGACCCTCGGTGACGAGACAACCGGCAACCTTGCCCACTTTGGAATGGGTGAAGATTTCCAGAATTTCCGCGTAACCGATGAAAGTCTCGCGCCGCTCCGGTGCCAGCATGCCCGACAGGGTGTCGCGCACTTCGTCGATGAGGTTGTAGATCACCGAATAGTAGCGGATCTCGATGCCTTCGCGCTTGGCGAGGTCGAGGGCCTGTTTGTTGGCGCGCACGTTGAAGGCGATGATGGGCGTTTCGTTCGCCATGGCTAGCGTCACGTCCGCCTCGGTGATGCCGCCGACAGCGGAATGCACCACCTGTACCTGCACTTCCTCGTTGCCGAGGCCGTTGAGGGCCGCGACGATCGCTTCCACGGAGCCCTGCGTATCCGCCTTGATGACAAGAGGTGCCTTGTCGGCGCCCTTGTCCTGCAGATTGCTCATCATCTGCTCCAGCGAACCACGCTGACCGGCCTGTGCGGCGACGGCCATCTCACGCGCCTTGTTCTGGCGGTATTCGGAGATTTCGCGGGCGCGGGCCTCGTTTTCGACTGTGACGATCTGATCGCCAGCACCCGGCGCGCCGGAGAGACCGAGGATCTCCACCGGCGTGGAGGGCCCAGCCTGTTTCATCTGTTTGCCGCTGTCGTCCAGCAGGGCACGCACGCGGCCCCACTCGCTGCCGGCCACGATGATGTCGCCGACTTTCAGCGTACCGCGCTGCACGATGGCGGTGGCCACGGAACCGCGACCCTTCTCCATACGCGCTTCAATGACGACGGCTTCACCATCACGGTCCGGATTGGCTTTCAGCTCCAGCAGTTCGGCCTGCAGGTTGATGGCGTCGAGCAGGTTGTCGATACCGTCGCCGGTCTTGGCGGAGACTTCGACGTCCAGCACCTCACCGCCCATGCCTTCCACGAAGACCTCGTGCTGCAGCAGTTCCGTGCGCACTTTCTGGGCATCTGCACCGGCCGTATCCATCTTGTTGATGGCAACGATCATCGGCACTTCGGCGGCCTTGGCATGGCTGATGCTCTCGATGGTCTGCGGCATGACGCTATCATCCGCCGCCACCACGAGAATCGCGATGTCGGTGGATTCTGCACCACGCGAGCGCATGGCGGTGAACGCTTCATGGCCCGGGGTGTCGAGGAAGGAGATCTTCTTGCCGTCCTTCTCCACCTGATAGGCGGCAATGTGCTGGGTGATGCCACCGGCCTCACCTTCGGCCACGCGAGCTTCGCGAATCTTGTCGAGAAGAGAGGTCTTGCCGTGGTCGACATGGCCCATGATGGTGACCACCGGCGGACGGGCGACCATATCCTCATCGGCGTCTGGCGCATCGTCCACGACGACATCCACATCGGCTTCGGACACGCGGGTGACGGTGTGGCCCATTTCTTCGGCGATGAGCTGCGCCATATCCGCATCGATCAAGTCGCCGGGCTTCATCATCTGGCCCTGCTGCATAAGCAGCTTCACCACATCCACGGCACGCTCCGACATGCGGTTGGCAAGTTCCTGAATGGTGATCGTGTCGGGCACGGTGACTTCGCGCATCACCTTCTCGCGCGGGCCAGAGCTCTGCTGGCCGCGTTTTTGCTTGTCGCGCTGGCGGCGCATGGAAGCGAGCGAACGGGAACGGGCGGAATCCGCCTGCAGCGCATTCGACAGGGTGAGCTTCGTGCGACGACGGTCGTCGCCACCCTTGGGTCGTGACGGTTTCGGGGCTTCCTTAGCCCGCTCCACCGGGCGCAGGCTGGAGGGACCACCGCTTGATTTTTTGATAGCATCGGGGTCGGCGGAGGCAGCTGCAGCGGATGCGTCAGCGGCCGCCATACGAGCCTCTTCGGCTTCCTTCTCCGCCTTGGCCTTGGCTTCGGCTTCCTTGCGCTTGGCCTCTTCGGCTTCTTCCGCCTCGCGCCTTTCGCGAGCGATGCGGGCGGCCTCGTCCTCGTGCTTGCGGCGCTCGGCTTCTTCGGCGGCCTTCTTGGCCTCCTCGACCTCGCGGATTTTCGCTTCTTCCAGCGCGCGGGCGCGGGCGTCCATCTCACCGCGGGAAAGGTTGCCGGTATCTACTACGGGTTTTGCGGGGGGCGCCTTGGCTTCCGGTGCCGGAGCCTTGGGGGGTGGCGGAGCGACCGATTCCGTCTTCGGTGCGAAGACCTTCTTGTCTTCGCCCGGTTTGACGATGCGGCGTTTCTTGGTCTCCACCACAACCGAATTTGTGCGGCCGTGGGAGAAGTTCTGGCGGACGGTCCCCGGTGCCCGGGGCTTCAGGGACAGGGTGCCCCGTTTCTTGTCATCGCCTGTCGTGCTGTCGCTCATGCTGAATGCTTACCCTTTTTGACCCCCTTGGTTGTTCGGGGCCGTTCTCATGAATGTCTCATCGTGTTGCCGACATTATCGTGGCAACCGCTCTGTCGTGCGTTCGACCATCGAAATGGCTCCGTTCACGGTTTCGGTTCGTGGTTTTCCTTCAGCCGGACCTGTAGAGCTCCAGCTGTCGGATGCGGGATAGCGCGTTTTTCGCTGCCCCTCCAGTCGTTATGGCTGCGTGTATCACATGGTTCGCGCCCAAAGCCAAACTCATTTGCTCGGCACTGAACGTTCGTAGCAACTCGATACCATCCTCACGACCGGTCGCGGAGAGAATGGATTGACGCAATTTGCGCAAGCCATCACCCGCACCGTCGGTAGCATGCAGCAGGGCCAACGCCTTATCGTTGCGGATGAGACTGTCGACCTTCCCGGAACCTGTGACGCATTCCCCCGCCTTGCGAGCAAAGCCTAACGCGTCCAGCGCACGGGACTCCAGTAACGCCTCCACCATATGGGGAAGGTCGTCCGGCGTTCCAACCTGCTTCTTGAAACCACGCGCAAAGGCGCGTTTCGCAACCGCCTGCTCGACGGTGGCCCGGCTGGTTTTCACCCAAGCCCCACGGCCCGGCAGATTGCCCTTCAGATCCGGCACCACTTGACCGTCCGGCCCGCAGACGAATCGGATGAGCTCACCCGAAGCAGGATCGGCGTGCTCGCCCGTGACGATGCAGCGCCGTTCCGCCATGCGTGCGTCGAGTTCCGCGTCTGTCGTGTGGTCGACCTCGATCAGTAGGGCGCCTCGACGGTGGTGTCCTCGATGACGTTGACGACCTCGGGACGGGTCTCCTCTTCGACCACTTCTTCCTCGACCGGCTCCGGCTCGCGCAAGTCTTCCTCGGTCACCCAACCGGCTTCCATGCGGGCCGCCATGATCATCTCATCGGCCTGCACGCGGGAGAGACTGAATTCTGACAGCGGCCCGGTGTGGCGGATGATTTCGCCATCCTTGCGCTCATTGTAACCGATGAGGTCATCAGCAATCGAACCTGCGAAATCTTCCAGCGACTTGATCTCCTCGTCGCTTTCGCCGAGCGCCACCATCATGGCGGTGGTCATGCCGGGCACCTGACGCAGATCGTCGGCAACGCCGAGTTCCTTGCGCTTGTCGTCCAGCTCCTGCTCTTTCTTGTCGAGGAATTCACGGGCGCGGGCCTGCAGTTCGGCGGCGGTCTCGTCGTCGAAGCCTTCGATCATGGCGATCTCGTCCTGCTCGACATAGGCGACCTCTTCCAGATCGGAGAAGCCTTCCGATGCCAGCAATTGGCCAACCATCTCGTCGACGTTGAGCGCTTCGGTAAAGGTCGCGGTATTGGCGTTGAACTCCGCCTGACGACGACCAGACTCTTCTTCTTCCGTCAGAATATCGATGTCCCAACCGGTAAGCTGCGAAGCGAGACGCACGTTCTGGCCGCGGCGACCGATGGCAAGCGACAGCTGCTCGTCCGGCACGACGACCTCGATGCGGGCGTTGTCCTCATCGAGCACCACCTTGGCGACTTCCGCCGGCTGCAGCGCGTTGACGATGAAGCCAGCTGCCTCTTCCGACCACGGGATGATGTCAATCTTCTCGCCCTGCAATTCGCCGACGACAGCCTGCACGCGCGAACCGCGCATACCGACACAGGCGCCCACAGGGTCGATGCCGCTGTCATTGGAGATGACGGCGATCTTCGCGCGCGAACCCGGGTCGCGGGCCACGGCGCGGATTTCGATAACGCCATCGTAGATTTCCGGCACCTCCATCTGGAAGAGTTTCGCCATGAACTGCGGGTGGGTGCGCGACAGGAAGATCTGCGGCCCACGCTGCTCGCGGCGCACGTCGTAAATGTAGGCGCGGACGCGGTCACCGTAGCGGTACATCTCGCGGGGGATCAGCTCGTCGCGACGGATGATGGCTTCGGCACGACCGAGATCGACGATGACGTTGCCATATTCGACGCGCTTCACCGTGCCGTTGATGATCTCGCCCACGCGGTCCTTGAATTCATCGAACTGGCGGTCGCGCTCGGCGT
>JBCCRF010000026.1:0-16260 GCA_039208305.1 Pseudomonadota bacterium | reverse complement strand
GGCCTTCCTGTGCATGGTGATTGGGGTGCCCATCGGCATTTACCTCGCCCATCATCCGCGGGCGTTCGCGCTGGCGAGACCGATCCTCGATCTGATGCAGACGCTGCCCACCTTCGTTTACTTGATCCCCGCCATCATCTTTTTTGGAATCGGTATGGTGCCAGGACTGGTGGCGACGGTCATCTTCGTCATACCCGCCCCTATACGCCTGACCCAATTGGGTATTGCGGCCACGCCCACTGCCCTTCGCGAGGCAGGAACGGCCTTTGGCGCCTCGTCGTGGCAGATGCTGCGGAAGGTGGAACTGCCCTACGCGCTGCCCCAGATCATGGCGGGCCTGACGCAAACGATCATGCTGTCGCTTTCTATGGTGGTGATCGCCGCGCTTGTTGGCGCTGACGGTCTCGGCATACCGATCGTGCGGGCGCTGAACACGGTGAACACGTCGCTCGGTTTCGAAGCCGGGTTCGTGATCGTCGTGCTCGCAATCCTGCTGGACCGTCTGTTGCGCGTGCGAAAGTCAGCGTGATGACTGAAAAGCCCATCGTTTCGTTCAAAGACGTGTCCATCGTCTTCGGATCCGCCCCAAAAAGCGCGCTGTCGATGATCGATGACGGCCGAAACCGTGCCGATATTCAGGAGGCGACCGGACAAATTCTCGGCGTGGCCGAGTGTTCGCTCGACGTGATGCCCGGTGAAATCGTGGTGCTGATGGGGTTGTCCGGTTCCGGTAAATCGACCTTGTTGCGCGCGGTAAACGGCCTGAACCCCGTCGTGCGCGGGTCCGTCGAAGTGGCGATGACGGATGATCTGTCGACCTATGCCGACCCCGCCAAAGCCAATCGTTCAACGCTCCGCAAGCTGCGGCAGGAGCGGGTGGCGATGGTGTTCCAGCAATTCGGCCTGCTGCCTTGGCGCAGCGTACGCGACAATGTGGGTTTCGGGCTGGAACTGTCCGGCATGGGCAAGAAGGTGCGGCGGGAACGCATCGACGAACAGCTCGAACTCGTTGGTCTTTCTGATCGTGGCGATGCCATGGTGGGTGAATTGTCCGGCGGCATGCAACAGCGCGTCGGGCTCGCACGGGCTTTTGCTACGCAGGCGCCCATCTTGCTGATGGATGAACCGTTTTCGGCACTCGACCCGCTGATCCGCGACAAACTGCAGGATGATCTTCTGGAATTGCAGGCGCGGCTGAAACGCACGATCATATTCGTCAGTCACGACTTCGAAGAGGCGATCAAGCTTGGCAACCGCATCGCGCTGATGGAGGGGGGCCGCATCATCCAGACCGGCACTGCGCAGGATATCTGCCTCCACCCCGCGACCGACTATGTGGCCGCCTTCGTGGAGCACATGAACCCGCTTTCGGTGCTGACCTCCGGTACAATCGCGACCGAAATCAGCGGCTCCGATACACCCTCCGGTCCGTCGGTGGAGCATGACATGCCCCTCGGGCCGCTGATGGAAAAACTGCTCGACAGCGGCGGCTCGCTGGAGGTGACGAAGGGCGGTCGCGTCCTCGGTATGGTAAGGATGTCGGACGTCGTTGCCGCGTTGAACGGCGGCAACAGGGGAGACTAAGCCCGATAAAGCCGCTGCGGAGGAATGCGCGCCTGCAGTTTCTCACCGGGTTTGATCGTGCCGGGTTTCTCTACCCACGCCACGAGGCCGCGGCGGTTTCGCGCTGCTTTCGCGAACTCCAGTTCAACATCGTCCCGACCTTCGAAATGGCTTGCAATCGCACGACCTGAAACCCGGCACGGCGCGTTGTCTCCGTCGATGCGCAGCGTCACGCCGCCTTCGAAGAAAAGACAGGTGCGCGGCGGCAGCAGGGTCAAATCATCGATGCCGTCGATGGTGAGATTGCCGCCGATCCACTCCGCTTTCACTTCCGGCAGGTTCAACGCTCGCGCCACCACCCGCAGTTCTGCCGGGGACAGGATGGAAAGCTGACGCTCGTTCGCCATTTCGGTGCCGCGCGGATACCACGGCTCGCGGCCTCCGGACTTGCGGATGTGGCCCGCATGGTAGTCGCCGGGAATGCCGGTGAAATCCACGTCTAACGCGTCCACCGGCTCCGTTGCGAAATTGTTGCCCTTCGCCTTGAACGTCCCTGCGACGACCGCGTCGATGCGCTGGGCAGGGACAACCGTGTCGGCGTCGTGATGGTTGGCAAACGGGTCGGCCATGGGGGCATTCTCCACAAAAGTCTGCGGAACCAATAGGCGGGTCGGCGCTTTGAGTGAAGGAAACAAAAGCGGAACTTTTCCGTCTGTAACAGGAGTTGATAATGAGTGAAGCCAATCCGAAAACCGATCCGTCCGGCGACAGCAACACGGTAAAAGATCCTGAGAATTGGACCACTGGCGATGAGCCCATGACTGGCGCGCAGGCGTCCTATTTGAAAACTCTGAGCGAGGAGACCGGCCGTGAGTTCGACGGAACTCTGTCGAAAGCGGAAGCGAGCTTGCGCATAGATGCGCTGCAGCAGGAAAGCGGGCGGGTGCTGCGCAATGGATAGAAATTCTTGGTCGCGCCATTGTTAATGTTGCGGCGGGAACAGCTTCGGTCCGACTGCGTTCGCTTCGCATAGTCTTCCCATTCGCGAGGTCTCCCATGCTCCGCCGTTTTGCATTTTCTCTCACATTTACCGCAGCGCTCACCGCTCATGCCGCCGCTGAAACATTCCCGATCGAAGGTTCAGAAGGTACAATGTTGCAGGGTGAAGCGGTTGCCAGCTTCGATCAGCCCTGGGCCATGACCTTTATGGACGAGACCCGCGCGTTGGTGACAACAAAGCCCGGCAAGCTGATCGTTGTGAACACAAGCGATGGGTCCACCACCGAAGTGACCGGTCTTCCCAAGGCGACCGTTGGCGGACAGGGCGGCATGGGCGATGTCGTGTTGCATCCGGACTTTGCCGAAAACAGCATGATTTACCTGTCTTTCGTTGAGAGCCTCGATGGCGGTGCCACACGTGGTGCGGTGGTCGTTCGCGGCAAGCTGGTGATGGAAGAGGGCAAACCGCCCGCCTTCACGGAGATGGAACCGGTCTGGACACAGCAGCCGAAACTGCCTGGGCGCGGTCACTTTTCCCACCGCATCGCTTTCGGGCCGGAAGGCAGCCCCCATGAGGGCATGATGTTCATCACCTCCGGCGACCGTCAGAAGCAGACGCCCTCGCAGGACTGGGATAAGGCGCTGGGCAAAGTGATCCGCCTGAACGATGACGGCAGTGTACCGGCTGATAATCCGTGGCAGGAGAAGGGTGAACTGGCCAAGACTTTCTGGTCCACCGGCCATCGCAACCCGCTCGGCATCGATTTTGACGCGTCCGGTCGGCTGTGGACCAACGAGATGGGGCCGAAACACGGCGACGAGCTAAACTTGATCGAAGCGGGCAGCAATTATGGCTGGCCGGTCGTGTCCTATGGCGACAACTACAATGGCGTACCGATCCCCGATCACGATACCCGTCCCGAATTCAACGCGCCAGAAGCCTATTGGGTGCCATCGATCGCTCCGTCCGGTCTCGTTATGTATGATGGAGAGATATTCGCTGACTGGAAGGGCGACGCCTTGATCGGAGGTCTGGTGAGTCAGGCTCTGATCCGCGTGGATGTCCAAGAAGATGGCACGGCGGCAGAAGCCGAGCGTTACGCCTGGAACAAACGAATCCGCGAAGTTGAACAAGGGCCTGAGGGCGCCATTTGGGTGCTGGAAGACCGGGACGGCGGTCGCCTCGTCAAGCTGACGCCTGCCAGCTAGTCGCTTTCATCTTCATCGGGGCTGAAATCAGGAGGCTCTGGCAAGTCTTCGGGGTTTTCCAAACCCCGTGGGCTACCCCATTCCCGCAGCTTCTCGTCAATCGCGTCGGCCACAAAAAACCGCGCTGAGTCGTGATCGTAGCCGTCGTCGCGCAGCTCGTCATAGTCCGTGTGGACGTGGCGAATGTAGGCGACGGTCGCCAGAAATGCACCATCGCGCGGCGCCAGCGATCGCATGTGCTTGGAGCGCGCGGCCTCTGCGATTGGAGCAAAGTCGGCATAAGGCGCGAGTGGGATGAGTTCCCTTAGAGCCTTGTGGATGGCTTTTTGCCGTGGAGTTGTCGCGCGCATTTCGCTTAGCGTGTCAGCCGCGTTTCCAGCCAATGGGCGGCCTGCAGAGCTTTAACGTCCTGTCCGAATGGCGCCACGATCTGAAGGCCGAGTGGCAGTCCGTTCTCGTCGGCCAAGCCCGGCACGTTCACACAAGGCAGGCCCAGCAGCGTCCACAGACGGTTGAAGACGCTGTCGCCGGTGAACTCCAGACCTTTGGGTGCAGCACCGGTCGAAGATGGCACCAGCAGGACATCGCAGTTTTCGAACAGCTGGTGTACCGCTTTCCTGGCACGGTTTGCTGTGCGTCGGGCATCGTCATACATCTCAGGCGTCACCTGCTCGGCGTCTTTCAAATAGCCGCGGAGTTTGCCGCTCAGGTTGTCAGAATAGTGGGTGCGCTCATGGGCCAGCGCGTGGCGCGCCTCAAAATCTGAGATGGGGGCGTGGGCTGCATGGGCCGCCTCAATCTCGGATGGTTCGGAAACGTTGCGGACCGAGGCACCCCACGCTTTGGCCCGCTTGGCGGCATGGGCAATTGCGGCTTGCATATCGGCGCTCATGGCGTCGTCGATGCTGCTATCGAAGAGGCCGATCCTTGGGGGCGTCTCGTCCGTTTCCGAGATGCGCAGCGTTCGACCTGACAGTTCCGAGGCGATGAATGCGTTGTCGGCCGCCGTGGCGGCGAAAAAGCCCGGCGTGTCCAGCGACCACGCGAAATGCTTCATCCCCACGGTGGGAAACAGACGAAAGCTCGGTTTGTAACCCGACACGCCGCAGAAGCTTGCCGGGCGGATGACAGAGCCGCCAGTTTGAGACCCCAAAGCGGCGGCGAAATAACCCGCTGCCACACCAGCTGCAGAACCGGAGGATGAACCGCCGGGGGTGTGGTCCGGATTGTGCGGGTTTCGCGTCGGGCCGGGGTGAAACCATGCAAATTCTGTCGTCACCGTCTTTCCGGCTATACTGCCGCCTGCAGCCCGCAACATGGAAACGAGCGCCGCATCGCTTCTCGGCTGATGGTCGATATAGATCGGCGAGCCGTAGCTTGTGGGAGCATCGTAGGTATCGAAAATGTCTTTCACGCCGAAGGCGATACCAGCGAGATGGCCTGACCCGTTGGTTTCCGGCGTCATGCGGTGCGCAAAGACGTGCAACTCCGCTTCTCGTTCGTCGGCAACCTCTTCACCCCGCTTCAGCGCGCCAGCGGCGGAGATGACGCCGTTGTCAATCTGCGAAGCAATTTCCAGCGCGCGGAGCGGAGCGAGGTCGTGACTTTTCATGGACGGGCCGAACCTTGTGCCTCAACGGGCGGTCATCCGCTTCCATAACCTGCCATCGACGGCAATCAAACCGGCAAGGATGAGCGCCATGCCGATGAGATGGCGCAGCGCCAGCGTTTCACCGAGAAACATCATCCCCATCACGATGGCGGAAGGCGGGATGAGGAACGTGACGAGCGAGGCAATCACCGCGCCGGCCTTCGCCAGAATTTCAAAGAACAGGATATAGGCCAAAGCAGTACAGACGACAGCAAGCCCCACCGTGCTCCAGATCGCCAGTTGCGACGGCATGGCGAGCGACCATGGCTGGTCCCAGAAAAGAGCCAGCGGCGTGATCAGCAGCGTCGACATGGTGAGCTGCCCGCGGGCTGTTTCCAGCGGCGGGATCGCTGCAAAACGTCTGCCGAAAACACCGGCGCAGCCGTAGGAGATGGTTGCGCCCAGAACTGATAGCTGTGCCCAGGCTGAGGCCTCAAGCCCCGCAAAAGCCGCGCTTCCGACAAGCGTTGCCACACCTGAAAAGCCCAGCACGATGCCCGTGATCTTGGCAGCCGACAGGCGTTCGTCATGTGTGGACCAGTGGGCGATCAGCAGCGTCCAGATCGGCGTCATGGCGTTGACGATGGCCGCCAGCCCTGCGCCGATTTCCTGCTGGCCGATAAAGATAAGCAGAAAGGGGATGATGTTGTTCAACACCCCCATGATTGCGAAATCCCCCCATGCTCGCGGGCTGTGTTGAAAGCCGGTGCGAACAAAGAGCAACACTGCGTTTAGCGTAAAGGCAGCCATCGCCACGCGCAGCAAGACCAGTGCAAGGGGCGGAATTTCCAACACCGCGATGCGAGCAAACAGAAATGACCCGCCCCAGATGAAGGCGAGAGCAAAGATCAGAAACCAGACGCGAACAGATGGGGCGGCTTGTTGTGTCATGCGCCGCCTGTCGCACGACCCTGTTTGTACCGCCACCCGATAAGCGACGCGTCACCGCTTATTTGCAGATGCGGTACGGATCGGGATTGTTGATGCTGCGCCCGAGATCAACATGCAGATGATCGCCATGAAATCCGTCTGATCCGGGGCCAAGAACGGTGGTGAAATAATCGCAAGCGCCTTTGCGGGCAGCTGTGAAATAGGCGGCTTCGCGCTCTGCCATTTGCGCTGGATCTCGCACATTTATGCGGGTGCCGTCGGCGAATTCGAATGCCAGAATATCCCATCCGTAGCCGAACGCATGTTCCGACAATTTGCCCGTCGGGCGGTTGTTGCGGCGGCGGCACTGGAAGCCCGGTCCGGCCACGATTTTGGTCAGCTGCGTTTCCAGATGAATTTGCGCCAGCGGTTGCGCACGAAATTGCACGAAGTCAGCCAGCGCGGTGGCCAGCACACAATCAAGCGTCGCGGTGGAGGAGAGGGTAACCGGCAGCGTTCCGTACAGAGCGAAGATGGCGACAGGCTGCTGGATGGTGCATTGGGGGTATTGGCCTTTTGGCGAGGGCACCGTTGCTGCATCGCTGCGAGTTGCGAGGCGGCTCACACATTGTGGGTCGAGGGTGCGCTGTGGACGTGGGTTTTCCGCTGTTTCCGCCTCTGTATTCGATGCTTCGGCATCGTCGTCTTCAGACTTTGCTTCAACACGCCCGCTTGGGAGCGAGTCGGGTTTTTCCTCATTCTTATCCGTGGCTCGTTCGAACTGGCTGCGATCTTGAATCTCTGGAGATGCTTCCGCGCCGCGTGGAGACGGCAGCGTAACCTCGTTTTGAGACGCCGGGTCCGGACGAGGTGCGCTGCTGGCATTTAAGCCCTTCAGGTCGACCGAAAGCACGTCCTTCGGCACGGATGTCTTGCCATCGTCAGGTCGGCTGACAGGCGCAACGATATCGCTGCCGCGGTTACGCAGTTCACGCTCTACCGGACCGGCGAGCAGTGTTGTCGGTAGCAGTGCACCGGCAAGAGCAGCGGTCAGGCGTGTGGTGACAGTCATGGCCGCGCCTCCGCCGTGGTGATCGGTCGCGATTGCGAATGTCCCATCTTTGCGGTTCAGGTGGCAGCGATCAATCGAGAATTGTGAGGTCACCATGAAGGACGCCACAGTCGGCGAAGCAATCGCTATTATAGGTGCGGGGATGGCCGGGTTTTCAGCTGCAAAGGTGCTGGCGGATCATGGCCACCGTGCGACGATGTTTGAGAAGAGCCGTGGTATCGGCGGGCGTATGGCGACGCGACGCGTTAGCGACGAGATCGCTTTCGACCACGGCGGGCAATACGCGCGGGTGCGCAGCGATGGGTTTGCAGCGTTTCTTGATGGGCTTGGCGACAATGCTAGTACGTGGCAGCCGCGCGCGAAGGACAATACGGTGGCAACGGACAAGCCGCTGCGCGTCGGGGCGCCGGGAATGAACCGGCTGTTGGAGCCATTACGCGACACTGTCGATCTTCGCCTGAATACGCTGGTGAGCAGCGTAGCAGAGGAGCCAGACGGCGTCGTTTTGACGACCGAGGATGGCATAGAGCATTCGTTCGATCACGTGATCTGCACTGTTCCGGTGCCGCAGGCGCGGAACCTGTTTGCGCACGATGATGCGTTGATAGCTTCCATGAAAGTGGTTCAGGTCGATCCGTGCTGGTCGTTGATGGTGGCGTTCGAAACTCCACTCGACGTGCCATTCGACGCTTGGCGGGAGGTGAGCGTTGAATTGGGCTGGGTTGCGCGCAACACATCGAAGCCGAGTCGCGAGGGTCTTGACTGCTGGATCGTTCATGCGCGGGGCGAGTGGAGCCGGGACAATCTGGAGCGGTCAAAGGAAGACGTTGCGCCGGATTTGCTGGCGCTGTTCGCACTAGCCATGGGTCAGGAACTCCCGGCCATACGGTCAGCCCATGCCCATCGCTGGCGTTATTCGCAAACGATTGCGCCGTTGGGCCAGCCCTATCTCACATCCAGCGCTGGCCGTTGTTTGATTGGAGGTGACTGGGCGCTCGGCGGGCGAATTGAGGCGGCCTATGGAAGTGGCACCGAGATAGGTCGCGCTGCCGTCGACATGTTGAGCTAGGCTGCGCCGTATCCGCCCGCAGCGGGTGTGTTGAGAATGACCGCTTCTCCCGCCACGACTTCCGTCTGATCGGCTGGCTTCAACAGTTCGATTGTGCCGTCGAGGCGGCGGATTTCGGTTTTGCCGCACTCGCCGTCGCCACCGCCCGCAATCCCACGCGGAGCATTGATGCGGCTGGAACCGATGATCGCGCAGGTCATGTCTTCCTGAAAGCGCATGATGCGGGTCGTGGCATCACCGCCGCGATATTGACCGTCGCCGCCCGAGCCCCGGCGTATGGAGAATTCCTCCAGCACGACAGGGTATCGCATCTCTAGGATCTCCGGGTCCGTCATGCGCGTGTTGGTCATGTGCACATGCACTGCATCGGCGCCGGGGAAGGCGTTACCCTTGCGATCGACACCTGCCGGTGAGCCCCCGCAGACGGTCTCGTAATTCTGGTGGCGAGCGTTGCCGTAAGTGAGATTGTTCATCGTGCCCGGACCGTTGGCGAACGCGCCCAGCGCTTCAAACAGGCAGTTGGTGACGTGCTGGCTGGTCTCGGTGTTCCCGGCGATCACTGCAGCTGGATAGACCGGGCGAAGCATGCAGCCCTCCGGCACGATGATGTTGATGGGCTTCAGGCAGCCCGCGTTCATGGGGATGTTGCCATCCACCATCATGCGGAACACGTAGAGCACCGCCGCGCGGGTGACAGGTAGGGGCGCGTTGAAGTTGTTCTTCTGCATCTCAGACGTGCCGGTGAAATCCACCGTCGCCTTGCGCGCTTTCTGGTCCACCGTGATTTTTGCAACGATCTGCTGGCCGGAATCGGTGGGGTAAACCGCCTCGCAATTCGACAATTGGTCGATGACACGGCGCACGCTTTCTTCGGCGTTGTCCTGCACGTGGGTCATGTAGGCGTCGACGATGTCCTGCCCGAAATGGGCGACCATTTTGCGCAGTTCGGCGACGCCCTTTTCGTTGGCCGCCACCTGCGCGCGCAGGTCCGCCATGTTCTGGGCCGGGTTGCGGCAGGGATATTTGTGCTCGGTCAGGACGGCGAGCATCTCCTCCTCACGGAAGTGGCCCTGATCGACGAGTTTGAAATTGTCGATCAGCACGCCCTCTTCCTCCACGTGAGTGGCGAGGGGAGTGGCGGAACCGGGGGCTAGGCCGCCGACATCTGCATGGTGGCCGCGGGATGCGACGTAGAACAGGATTTCGTCCTCACTTGCGCTATCCGCCAGATCGCCACCGAAGACGGGTGTGACAACTGTGATGTCCGGCAGGTGCGTGCCTCCATTGTAAGGCGCGTTCAGCACGTAGACGTCACCGGGCTTCATCGTCCCCTTATTGAGTTCGATGATGGTCTCCACCGACCGGTCCATGGAGCCTAGATGCACCGGCATGTGGGGCGCGTTGGCGACGAGTTGACCGTCAGCATCGAAGACGGCGCAGGAATAGTCGAGCCGCTCCTTGATGTTCACCGAATAGCCGGTGTTCTGCAGCGTCACGCCCATCTGCTCGGCGATGGACATGAACAGATTGTTGAACACCTCCAGCAGCACGGGGTCGGCTGTGCCATCCGTGCCAATGACGGCCTCGCGGGCCATGGCTTCAGTGCGGGTGAGGATGATGTGGTCAAGCGCGTTGATCTGCGCCTCCCAACCGGCTTCGACCACGATGGTTTGGTGGTCTTCGATAATGAGGGCAGGGCCGTTGAGGTGGTTGCCCGGTTTTAGACCAGCACGGCGATAGACGCCTGAATCATGCGCTTTACCGCCGGAGAAGAAGTGTGTCGTGGCATCCGCTTCAATCGTGCGGTCGTCGGTGGCGCGCTCGTTTTCGCTCGCCGATGCGCCGCCGCCGACTGCTTCCAGCTCGATGGCCTCGACGATCAACGGCTTGTCGAAGGCAAAGCCGAATTGGGCTCGGTGGGCGTCTTCAAACGACTTGCGCATGGCGGCCTCGTCGGCCAGTGGAACGGCGATGGGCGTGTCGGTGCCGTCATAGCGCAGATGTACACGTGCGTGGGTTTCGATGTCCGCTTCAGCGACGCCCTGGCTCAAGACTTCGTCGCGAACTTCCTTGTCCAGCTTGCCACGCCAGTCCTCGATCTGTGCCAAGCCGTTCTCGTCCAGTGGCTGGATGATCGCCTGCGAGCGGCTGGCGCGAATGTCCGCAAGGCCCATACCGTAAGCGGACAAGATGCCGGAGAACGGGTGGATGACAACCTTGGTCATGCCCAGATTGTCCGCAACCGCACAGGCATGCTGGCCGCCTGCGCCACCGAAACATGTCAGCGCATAGCCTGTCACGTCATAGCCGCGCTGGACGGAAATCGTCTTGATGGCATTCGCCATGTTATCGACCGCGATGCGCAGGAAACCGTCGGCGACTTCTTCTGCCGTGCGACCATCGCCGATCTCCGCTGCCAGCGCGGAGAATTTTTTACGCACGATATCGACGTCGAGCGGCTGATCCTGATCTGGGCCGAAGATCGCGGGAAAATTCTCCGCCTTCAGCTTGCCCACCATGATGTTGGCGTCTGTCACCGTCAGGGGGCCGCCGCGGCGGTAGCCGGCTGGGCCGGGGTTTGCACCTGCCGATTCCGGACCGACACGGAAGCGGCCGGATTCGTAGAACAGGATGGAGCCGCCGCCGGCGGCTACTGTGTGAATGCGCATCATGGGTGCGCGCATACGAACGCCTGCCACTTCCGTTTCGAAGGCCCGTTCGTATTCGCCGTCGCAATGGGAGACATCGGTGGATGTACCGCCCATGTCGAAGCCGATAACTTTGTCGAAACCGGACAGCGCAGAGGTTTCCACCGCGCCAACGACGCCACCCGCCGGACCGGAGAGGATGGCGTCTTTGCCCGCGAACAGGTCAGCGTCGGTCAGCCCACCGGAGGACTGCATGAACATCAGCCGCGGCTGGTGGGTGCCGTTGCCGCCCAATTCACTGCGGACCTGGTTCACATAGCGGCGCAGGATCGGCGAGAGATAGGCGTCCACCACAGTCGTATCGCCGCGCCCCACCAATTTTGCGAGAGCGGAGACCTCGTGGCTGACGGAAACCTGCGAGAAGCCCATCTCGCGGGCGAGCGCGGCAATGGCCCGTTCGTGTGCGGGGTATTTCCACGAGTGCATCAGCGCGATGGCGATGGCGTCGATGCCGGAGGCGTGAATGGTTTCGAATTCGGTGCGGATGGTGTCGAGGTCGGGTGCTGCTTCGATGGTGCCATCGGCCAGCACCCGCTCGTCCACTTCCACCACGGTCTCGAACAGTTCTTCTGGCTTGATGATCTGGCGGGCGAAGATGTCGGGCCGGGCCTGATAGCCAATCCGCAAAGCGTCGCCAAAGCCCTTTGTAATGAACAAAGCGACGCGATCACCCTTGCGCTCCAGGAGCGCGTTGGTTGCGACGGTGGTGCCCATTTTTACAGCACCGATGCGGTCTGCCGGGAGTTGCTCACCTTTCGCAACATCCAGCAGATTGCGGATGCCTTCGATGGCCGCATCCGGGTAGGCCTCGGGGTTTTCCGACAGCAGCTTGTAGGGGTGAAGCGAGCCGTCCGGCGCGCGGCCCACGAGGTCTGTGAACGTGCCGCCGCGATCGATCCAGAAATCCCATTTGCCGCTCATGGCGAAACCCTCCATACTCCCGATGCGGACGAGTTGTCGGCAATTTGTCGATAAATTGTCAATGAAAACTTTTCGATTAGTACCGACAAACGACGGTTCATCAGGAGCGGCGATGGCGAATTCAGCGGAAAAGCAAGGGCTCGGCCCCATCGTGTCGTCATCCCATCTGGCGGCGGGCGCGATGCCTGCGCTGTCCGAGATGGAGTTCGCGCTTACAGTCGCCCAGAACGCTTTCGCTCGCTGGATGGTGCGCTGCATGGATGCGGCGGGTCTGACCGGCCTGACACCGTTGGAAGTGCTGGTGCTGCATTCTGCCCACCATCGCGAACGGGCGAAGACGCTAGGCGATCTGTGCACCGTGCTGAACATCGAGGACACGCATCTGGTCAGCTACGCGGTGAAGAAACTCGTCAAGCTCGGCTTGGTCGAAAGCGGCAAACGGGGCAAGGAAAAGACCGTTGCCGCGACGAAGGCGGGTCGTGAGGCCTGCGAGACGTACAAACAGGTGCGCGAAAAGCTGCTGGTGTCCAGCATCGTGGAAATGGGGCTGAACGAGGAGGAAGTCAGCCGCGTGGCGGGTCTTCTGCGCGCGATTTCCGGCCAATATGATCAGGCTGCCCGCGGCGCGGCGAGCCTTTAGGAGCAAAAGATGGAATATGTTCAATTAGGTCGCACCGGCACGCAGGTGTCCAAACTCTGCTTCGGCTGCATGTCCTACGGTACGCCCGGCGGGCCGACCCATCCTTGGGTGATTTCGGAGGCCGATAGCGAGCCGTTCTTCAGGTTGGCGGTCGAGAGCGGCATCAATTTCTTCGACACGGCCGACCACTACAACCACGGCGAGAACGAAGAAATCGTCGGGCGGATGCTGGCGAAATATACGCGGCGCGACGAAACCGTGCTGGCGACAAAAGTCGGGCTGACGATGGGCGAGCGGCCGAATAAGCGGGGCCTGTCGCGCAAGCATATTCTGGAAAGCGTCGATGCCTCGCTGAAGCGCCTGCAGACGGACCATGTCGATCTGCTCTACGTGCATCGTCTTGATCCGCTGACCCAAGCGGATGAGATGCTGGAGGCGCTTGATCAGGTCGTGCGGGCGGGCAAAGTCATCTATCCGGCGGCGTCGTCCATGTATACCTGGCAGTTTGCGAAACTGCGGGAGATGCAGAAGGCAGCCAGCTTCACGCCTTTCGTCGCCATGCAGAACCTTGTTAACCTGGCGTACCGCGAGGAGGAGCGGGAAATGCTGCCCTATTGCCAGAGCGAAGGGGTTGCTGTGGTGCCGTGGAGCCCCATCGCCCGAGGGTTTCTCGCCGGTAACAAACCTAAAGAGGGTGAGAAGACCAACAGGGCGAAGATCGACAAAACCGGCCATCTGTTCGGGTCCAAGCAGGACTATGCCATCCTCGACAAGGTGCAAATGGTGGCAGAGCAGATCGGCACGTCACCGGCGCAAGTGGCCTATGCATGGGTTCTGCAGCATCCTAGCGTCACCGCGCCCATCGTCGGCGCGACCAAGCTGCATCAATTGGAAGAGGCGATTGCGGCGCTTGATGTGACACTGACCGCCGGGCAGGTTAAGTGGCTCGAGAGCGCTTACAAGCCGCGCGGTATCATCGGGCATAGCTGAGGACTACTTCTGACTTACCCTCGCGCGGCGACCCAGCAGAACCATCGCTAGTACTGCGGTGGCGAAGAGCACCGTTTCCAGCGTCACCCGCTCACCCAACAGCACGGCGGCGATGGCCAGGGTGAAGAAGGTCTGCAGCAGTTGTAGCTGGCCGATTTTCGCCAGACCGCCCATCCGCAACCCGGTGTTCCAAGCAAAAAAACCAAGGTACATGGAGAACAGGCTGACATAGCCAAAGGACAGCCAGTGTTGCGCTTCGGCGGCCGCGAAATGGGTCGTATCCGCGGTCAGCGATGATGCGATGGTGGAAATCGGTAGCATCAGAACAAGCGCCCAGCAGATGACTTCCCAGCCGGGCATATGCGCTGAGAGTTTGCCGGAGACGACATAGCCCGCCGAGGCAGTGATCGCGGCAAGCAAAAGCCAGAGATCGCCGATCTCCAGCCCCAATTTTCCGCCACCCGCGCGCAACGTGTAGATGACCACCAGCGCCGCGCCGACGACGCCACAGATCCAGAACATTGCCGAAGGCCGTTCACCGGCGAGAAGGGCTGCGAAGATCGCCGTGGTCAGCGGCAGAATACCCAGCACCACCCCGCCGTGCGCCGATGGCACAGTGACCATCGCCAGCGCCATGAAGCCGGGGAAGCCGAAAACGAGGGTGATGCCCGCAAAGACGAGTGATAGAAGATGGTGACGCGGAAAGCGTCGGCGCATCACGAGCAAAGTCGTGGCAGCGAGCAGTCCGGCAACGGCCGCGCGGGCAAAGGTGAGAAAGCCTGGATCAAACACCTCCACGCCGATGCGCGTCGCGGGTAGGGCGCCTGCGAAGATGATGACGCCGGTGAGCCCCAGTACCACTGCCAGCGCCGAGGATGGCCCTGCATTCGCATTTTCCGCTGTGGCGGACATGGCTTCGTTTCCTGACGTCACGACATGGCTGCCGTGCCACGAAACGGTCTCGCAGCGAAAGGCCGGTCGTGATACGATTCGCGCATGTCGATCTGGACCGACATCGGTGATTTTCTGGGCTCCACCCTGCCCAACGCCTTCGCGCAGGTGGTGGAGCAGGTGCGCACCGTCTTTGCGGGCGACCCCGAAACCCGCCGCAAGGTGGCATTTTCTGTCGCCATTATCGCGCTGTCCGCCAAGATGGCGAAGGCCGACGGGGTGGTGACGCAGGACGAGGTGAAGGCGTTCCGCGAAATTTTCGACGTGCCTGAGGACGAACTTGAGAACGTCTCGCGGCTTTACAATTTGGCCAAGCAGGATGTTGCGGGGTTCCATTCTTACGCGAAGCAGGTGCGGTCGCTCTTTCCCGGTGATGATCCAAGCGACGCCGACATTCTGGGCGATGTGCTGGACGCACTGTTCCACATCGCCAAGGCCGACACGTTCATCCACGAAAATGAGCTTTTGTTTCTGGAAGACATCCTCGTCATCTTCGGCTTCGATGAAGCTGCTTTCGAGGATCTAAAGGCGCGGCACATGCTGAACGCTGCCGAAAATCCCTATCGTGTGCTGGGTGTGAGCCCCGATATG
Source organism: Pseudomonadota bacterium (assembly GCA_039208305.1). Taxonomy (GTDB): domain Bacteria; phylum Pseudomonadota; class Alphaproteobacteria; order Rhizobiales; family Rhizobiaceae; genus Pseudahrensia. Next base: position 1,026 of record JBCCRF010000026.1, on the reverse strand, counting down.
GCATTTGATGATTTGCGGACGGCCTATCGCCAGCGGCTGAAGGATAATCATCCCGATCAGTTGATGGCACGAGGTGTGCCGCCGGAGTTCATCGCGCTTGCCACGGAGCGCATGGCGACGATGAATGTGGCGTGGGAGACGATCGAAAAGCTCCACCGTCCAAAAGCTGCGGAAGCGACGTGAGCCCGACTTTCACGGCGGACAGTCCGCATGTCGACGAGATCAGGGAAGCCGTGAATTTCGGTGAGAGGCGTGGCGTTCAGCGTCCCGATATTCTGCTGCTGCATTATACCGGCATGGATAGCGGCGAGGGTGCGCTGGAGTGGTTGTGCTGCAAGGAAAGCGGTGTATCGTGCCACTATCTGATTTTCGAAGATGGTCGCACCGTGCAAATGGTGCCAGAGCGGTTACGCGCGCATCATGCCGGTAAGGGTAGCTGGGAGGGGCATGACGACGTCAATTCCCGATCGATCGGCATCGAGATCGTTAATGGTGGCCATCCCGCCGGGCTGCCGGAATTTCCGCAGTTGCAGATGGACGCGGTAGCACGGCTGTCGAGTGATATCATCGAACGATACGCCATCGCGGATCATCGGGTGCTCGGCCACTCGGACACTGCGCCGGGGCGCAAGGTCGATCCGGGCGAGGCTTTCGACTGGCGATGGCTCTCGCAGCAGGGCGTCGGTTTGTGGGTTGAACCTGCGCAGGGTGGATCAGGGCTGTTTCTTCAGGAGGGCGATCACGGCGATCCCGTGCAGGCGCTGCAGGGAATGCTGGAGCTGTACGGTTACGGCGTTGAGACCAGCGGTCACTTTGACCGAGGTACCCGCAACGTGGTGGAGGCGTTTCAGCGCCATTTTCTGCCTCGCCATGTGGATGGCGTGGCCGATTTGGCGACGATTTCCACCCTGAAGGCGCTTCTCGACGCAAAGTTCTTGAAAAGCGGCGCTGACTCTTTGTAACAAAATGTTACAGAGCGGAGCAGGTTTGTGGCAGGGACTGCCTTATTCTGCCCGCCCTTTCATC
>JBCCRF010000025.1:0-16284 GCA_039208305.1 Pseudomonadota bacterium | reverse complement strand
GCGCCTGATCCCAAACCGATACACCACGGCGTTTCACCATCAGCGACGATCTGATCGGTCAGCGCCTTCAGCTCTTCCATCGTGGAAGGGATTTCGTAGCCTGCATCCTCGAAATTCTCCGGCACATACCAAACGAGCGACTTCACGTTGATGTTGAACGGAACGGCGAAAAAATCGTCATTGCCAGAGGCATCCTTGTAGGTGCCGAGGTCGACCCAAGATGCACCGGCTGCGAAATCGTTGTTGATCGCCGCTTCCACATCATCGGCCAGCGGCACCAGTTGCCCTTTGGCGGCGAGGTTGGCGGCAAGACCCGGCTGCGGGAAGGCTGAGAGGTTTGGCGCGGAACCAGCTTCGGCATCAATAACGATCTGCTGTTCGAAGGAGTCTGAACCCGCATAGGTCGCGTTGGCACCGGTGGCATTGTTGAAATAGGTCAGCAGCGTGTTGAAGTTGTCGCGCTCCGGACCGGTCCACGGGCCAAAGATGGACAGATCCTGTCCGGCGAGGTCAGGCGCGGAGGATTTGTAAGCGTTCCAGCTGCCCCAGTTAAAAGCACCTTCGCCGGGTGCGAATTTGAGATTGGCATGGCCGTCGGCAAAAGCCGGGGTGGACATGGCAAGCGCCAGAAAGCTGGCGGCGATCAGTTTTTTCATGCTGTTCTCCCTGAAGCATTTCCACCGCGTCCCGATCACGAGAAAGCGGTGGTGAAATGGTGTGTCGAACGGGATCTTCGCCCCGTTTCGGCGGTTCTTTACGCTGGATAAGAGATCCAAAGCGCTTTGGGAAACGAGGTTGACCATCGGCGAACCGCTGTGTCAAGCCGATGGACACCTTGTGGGAAACTCGACATGCGGCAGCCGGGGCTGGCCTTTTGATACCGGCAGTCATTGGGGGAGACGGAACAGAAGTGACTGGAAACGCGGTCAATTTGAAATCGCTGTCGCAGCAGCTTGGCCTGTCGCAGACGACGGTGAGCCGCGCGCTGAACGGCTTTCCGGAAGTCTCCGAACGCACCCGCCGACGGGTGCAGGAGGCCGCGCAAGCCGCCAACTATCGACCAAGCGCGATCGCGTCGTCCCTCGCGGCCGGTCGTACCCGCGTCATTGGCCACATCATCCCGATGGCGCAACACCGGATGATCAACCCTCATTTTTCCGACTTTCTGTCGGGCGCAAGCGAGGCTTATGCAGCTGCGGGCTACGACATGCTGCTGCGCGCGGTGCCGCTGGATGAGGAGGAGCAGGTCTATCGCGACCTCGCCCGCCAGCACCGCGTCGATGCCGTTGTCGTCCACGGCCCGAAGCTGGACGAGCCGCGCATCGCATTGCTGGAGGAACTCGGCCTGCCCTTCATCGTCCACGGTCGCTGCGGGGAGGCGGAACGAAAAAACTACAGTTATCTGGACGTGGATAATGTTGGCGCCATGCAGACGGCAACGCGGCATCTAACAAATCTCGGCCACAGGCGCATCGCGCTCGTCAACGGGCTGGAGGACATGCGCTTCGCAGCTGACCGTCGCCAAGGTTTTGCGTCAGCCATGGATGATGCAGGCGCGGCGCTTGAAGCGAACTACATGCGCTCCGCCGACATGACAGAACCCTTCGGCTACTCAGCGACACACGATCTGCTTGCACTCGACGAACCGCCGACAGCCATCGTCTACGCCTCCATGCTGATGGCGATGGGCGGATTGCGGGCGGCGTCGCAAGCAGGGGTAAAGGTGCCCGACGATATCTCCTTGGTCACGTATGACGATGCGCTGTCCTTCCTTGAGGATGAAGACGGCACAGGCGACGAACGTTTCCTCACCGTGGTCCGCTCCTCCATTCACGAGGCGGGTGAGATGCTGGGCACAATGCTGATGGAAAAGATTACCCATCCAGATCGAACCCTGCAGCACATCATGGAGCCGCAATTCATCGCGGGTGCGAGTACGGCGGAATCGTCTCAGTGAGCGCGATCAGCTGGTCGCGCAGCGATTTTCCACCAGGCTTTCGCTTCGGCACCGCAACCTCGTCCTACCAGATCGAAGGCAATGCGGCAGGCGGTTGCGGTCCAAGCCATTGGGACGCTTTCGCGCGCAACGGCGGCACCAAGCGCAGCGAAGATGGCAGCATTGCCTGCGATCATCTGCACCGCTGGCGCGAGGATATCGATCTCGTGGCGCAAGCGGGTTTCGACGGCTACCGCTTCTCCATCGCCTGGCCCCGCGTACAGCCAGCCGGTTCCGGACAGGTGAACGCTGAAGGGTTGGATTTTTACGACAACCTCGCGGACGGCCTGCTTGCGAGAAACATTGAGCCGCATCTGACGCTCTATCACTGGGACCTGCCGCTACCGGTCGCCGAAAAGGGTGGCTGGCAGAATGGCGATACCGCAAAGCGCTTCGGCGATTTCACTGAGATCGTCATGGACCGCATCGGAGACCGGATGGCATCCGTCGCCACCATCAACGAACCGTGGTGCGTGGCATGGCTATCCCATTTCGAAGGCCACCACGCGCCGGGACTGACGGATATTTCAGCTGCCGGAAAGGCGATGCACAATATCCTGCTCGCCCATTCCCACGGCCTCGACGCCATCCGCGCCCATGGCGACCGGCCCGCCGGTATCGTGCTCAATTTCGAAGCCTCGCTTCCCGCACGCGCGACGGCGGCGAGCGAGAAAGCGGCAGACCTCTATGACGGCATCTACAACCGCTGGTTCCTGCAGGCGCTTACCACCGGCACCTATCCCGAAGCCGTGCTAGAAGGGCTGGAGCAGCATCTGCCGGATGGTTGGCGGGACGATCTCGTCAATATCGCGCGACCCATCGACTGGCTGGGGATCAACTACTACACCCGCTCGCTCGTAGACCACGACCCCGCCCTGCCCTGGCCGCATTTGAAAACTGCGCGCGGCGAGTTGGAGCGCACGGCAACGGATTGGGAAATCTATCCCGAAGGCCTGCATCACTTCCTCACCCGCATCGGGGAACAGACCGGCGACCTGCCGCTACACGTCACCGAAAATGGCCTCGCGACCAATGAGGCGGTCGGCACGCCAGACGATCAGCGCATCCGCTATCTCAACCTGCACGGCGAACAGATGCTGCGCGCCATCGCCGATGGTGTGCCGGTACACAGCTATTTCGTCTGGTCGCTTTTGGACAATTTTGAATGGGCGCTGGGCTACGACATGCGCTTCGGCCTCGTGCATGTGGATTTCGACACGCAACGCCGGACACCCAAAGCGAGTTATGGTGAGGTACAATCCGCCCTCGCCCGCTGAGACAAAGCCATGACCTTCGAACCCGCCACCCGCAATACCTCTACCACAGCCCTGATCGCCGGAGGCTCGCAGGGGCTTGGTTTTGCTGTCGCCGAACAGTTGGTTGCAGAAGGCTGCACCCGCATCGTCATCGGCGCGAGGGGCGAGGAGAAGGGCGAGAAAGCCGCCGCCGGCCTGCGCGAGCGCGGGGTGGACGCGATCTTCATCCGCATGGACCTCGCGGATGCCAAAAGCTGCAAGGCGTTCATCGCCAAGGGCATTGCTCATTTCGGCAGCGTCGATGCGCTGGTGAATGCCGGTGCCGACACGCGGCGCGGTACGATTTTGAACACCACGCCAGAGTTTTTCGATCACATCCAAGGGGTCAACGTGCGAGGCCCGTTCTTCACCATGCAGGCTTTCATTCAGCACTGCATCGACGCGGGCCATAGCGGACGCATCGTCAACATTCTGTCGACGGAACACCATTGCGGCCACACCAATCTGGCGCCGTATGCCGCCACCAAAGCGGCGCTCGCGAACATCACGAAGAATGCCGCCAACGCCCACCTGCGCCACCGCATAAACATCAACGCCGTCGCACCAGGCTGGATGGACACGCCCAACGAAGACAAAGTGCAGCGTGAGATCGAGGGCAAGGGCGACAACTGGCTTGAGGAAGCAGAAGCCGAAGCGCCCTTCGGCCAATTGATCAAGCCTGCAGAGATCGCAGGCCTAATCAGCTACCTGCTATCACCGCAAGTGGGCGTGATGACGGGCGCGGTGATCGATCATGATCAGCATGTGATCGGGAGCTTTCCGGAGGAGTGACCGCTCTTTCGTCAGGTCAACCTCCTCCTTCTTGGGGAGGTAAGCCCAATCTGCACTCGGAAGAATTTCGCAACTTGCGAGGCTTAAAACCTACAGCACGAACTCGAGCGGCTTCGCGCTGTCGATCTCGGGCGAGTCCTTCAGCTTCTGCAGAAAATCCTTCGGCACCGGATGGTCGAGCTGAATCAACGAAATCGCGTCACCACCCGCGTGATTACGGCCGAGATAGAAGTTCGCGATGTTGATGCCCTCGTTACCGAACAGCGTGCCGAGTTTGCCGATGATGCCGGGCACGTCCGCGTTCGTAGTGTAGAGCATGTGCTCGCCGGCCTCGGCCTCCATGTTGATGCCCTTGATCTGGATGAAGCGCGGTTTGCCATCGGAGAAAACGGTGCCCGCAACGGAGCGCGTTTTCGAATCCGTCTCCACATTGAGCTGGATGTAGCCCTCGAAGACGCCGGATTTCTCGCGGTTCATCTCCAGCAGCTTGATGCCGCGCTCACTCGCCATCACAGGGGCCGAAACCATATTCACGTCCGCAACCTGCGCCCGCAGGAGACCGGCCAGCACGGCCGACGACAATGCCTTCGTGTTCATCTTGGCGACGTGCCCATCATAGAGAATCTCAACACTTTTCACCGGCGAATCCGTTACCTGCCCAACGAAGGAACCCAGCATATCGGCAAGCTTTACGAAGGGCGTCAGGCGTGGCGCTTCTTCCGCCGTGATGGACGGCATATTGAGCGCATTGGAGACGGCACCGCGGGTGAGATAGGCCGACATCTGTTCAGCAACCTGCAGCGCAACGTTCTCCTGCGCCTCTGTCGTCGCCGCGCCGAGATGCGGTGTACAGACAACATTGGGCAGGCCGAAGATGGGAGAGTCGGTGGCAGGCTCCGTCTCGAACACGTCGATACCAGCACCGGCGACCTTGCCGGATTTCAGTGCCTCCGCCAGCGCCTCTTCGTCGATCAGGCCACCACGGGCGCAGTTGATGATGCGAACGCCGTCTTTCATTTTCATCAGCGCCGTCGCGTCGATGATGCCCCGCGTCTTGTCCGTTAGCGGCGTGTGCAGAGTGATGAAATCGGCGCGGGGGAACAACTCGTCCAGTTCCACCTTCTCCACACCCATCGTCTTCGCCCGTTCCTCAGACAGGAACGGATCGTAGGCAACAACGCGCATTTTCATGCCCTGGGCACGGTCGGCGACGATGGAACCGATGTTACCGGCACCGATAAGACCGAGCGTCTTGCCGGTGAGCTCAACACCCATAAATTTTGATTTTTCCCACTTGCCCTGTTGGGTGGAATTGTCGGCAGCAGGAATCTGACGCGCCACCGCCATCATGAGCGAGATCGCGTGTTCTGCGGTGGTGATGGAATTACCAAAGGGCGTGTTCATCACGATGATACCGCGGCGCGACGCAGCTTTCAGATCGACATTGTCGACACCGATCCCGGCGCGACCGATGACTTTCAGATTGGTCGCCGCGTCGATCAGCTTTTCGGTGGCTTTGGTGGCAGAGCGGATGGCAAGGCCATCATACTCGGTGATCTTCGCCAGCAGCGCGTCCTTGTCTTTGCCGAGCGTGGGCTCGAAATCGACATCAACACCATTGTCCTTGAAAATCTGCACAGCGGTTGGAGAAAGAGCGTCCGAAACGAGGACGCGGGGTTTGCGGTCGGTCATGGGAGTGATCCTTTTGGAAGTCGCCCCTGCATTCTGATCCCTTGTCATCCTCGCGAAGGCGAGGACCCACTTCTCAGCGGGCTCGACAGGGAGATGGATTGTGAAGCGGTGGCGGCAGCAAAGTGCGGCCGCCGTTGTGGGAGTACTTTGAGAAGTGATCCCCGCTGGAGCCTCTCCTCGGCACAAGCCGGGGCGGAGATGACAGCGGAGAGTGTTTCTAAGCAGCAGCCTTCGCAGCCAGTTGCGCCTTCGCCTGCGCGAAAGCCCAATCCAACCACGGCGTCAGTGCTTCAAGATCGGAGGTTTCCACCGTTGCACCGGTCCAGATGCGCAGGCCGGGGGGCGCATCGCGGTAGCCGCCGATGTCGTAAGCCACGCCTTCCTTGTCGAGCATTGTGACTATGGATTTGGCGAAAGCGGCCTGCCCGTCCTTGTCCATCGCCGCCACGTCCGGGTCGGTGATGGAGAAGCACACTGACGTGTTGGACCGCGTGGCCGGATCGATGGCAAGGAAATCCACCCAGTCGGTTGTGGCGACCCACTTGTCCAGCACGGCGAAATTCGCGTCCGCACGCGCCATCAATGCGTCAAGACCACCAATACTCTGACCCCATTTCAGCGTGTCGAGATAGTCTTCAACGCAGAGCATGGAGGGTGTGTTGATTGTGGCGCCGGTGAAGATGCCTTCGATCAGCTTTCCACCTTTCGTCAGGCGGAAGACTTTCGGCAGCGGACGGTCTGGCGTGTAGCTTTCCAGCCTTTCCACAGCGCGGGGGCTGAGGATCAGCACGCCATGCGCGGCCTCGCCACCCATGACCTTCTGCCAGGAGAACGTGGTCACGTCGCATTTGTCGAACGGGATCGGCTGAGCGAAGGCGGCGGACGTCGCGTCCACTAGCGTCAGGCCGGCGCGGTCTGCGGGGATCATGTCGCCATTTGGCATCTTCACGCCGGACGTCGTGCCGTTCCAAGTGAAGCAAACGTCTGTATCCCAGTCGATGGCTGCCATATCAGGCAACTCGCCATAGGGCGCGGTCACTTCGGTCGCGTTGTCGAGTTTCAACTGCTTCAGCGCGTCGGTCACCCAACCTGCGCCGAAACTCTCCCAGGCCACCATGGTGACGGGGCGTGCGCCGAGCATGGTCCACATGGCCATCTCATAGGCGCCGGTGTCGGAGGCGGGCACGATACCGATGCGGTAATCAGCCGGCACCCGCAGTACCTCGCGCGTCAGTTCGATCGCTTCAGCGAGCTTCGTCTTGCCACCGCCCGCGCGGTGAGAACGTCCCAGCCAGGCGTCCGTCAGCGCGTCGAGCGACCAGCCGGGTCGTTTCGCGCAGGGGCCGGATGAAAACCGGGGGTTTTGCGGGCGCACCTGTGGTGCCCCGACTGTCGTCGTCTCTTGCATGTTCTATCCTTCCAGATAGCAAGCCCCTCGTTGGGGAGGGGTGTCCCGCGGACGTCGCTATGGAAGGATTATGTCGCCGTCAAGACAGGAAACGTCGCGGCAGCCGCAAAATCAGTAGATGTCGAACCGCAGGCCGAGTTTCAGCGCGTGGAAATCGGTCGGCGTGTTCGATGTGTCGACGATGCTGGAGCCGCCCCACATGGCGTCTTCCATCATATGGGTCCACTGATAGGACGTGTCGAAGTGCATGTATTTGTTGATCGGCACGGACACACCGGCGGTCAGGCTGGTGGCAAGGTGGTAGCTCACACCGTTGTCGCGCAGACCCTGCTGTGTGTATTCGACACCGAAACCGTCTGAGTCCGAGGGCAGCTGGCCGCCATCAGTGGGCGCACAACGTTCTTCTGGCCGCGGCGCACAGGTCACATCGCCTTCGTTCACCGTAAAGCGATTGCGAACCAGCCCAACGCCAGCCCCGACGAACGGACGGAAGCCCCAGAAGGTTTGGTCGAAGTCGTAGAAACCGTTGATGCCGAAATGCTGCAGCGAATACGTGCTGCTTGAGGATTCGGTACAGTTGAAAATCGTGTGGTTGGTATCGATGATAAACCCGCCATTGCCATCGGAGCGACGGGCGTCCGCCGGCTGACACGGACTGCGTAGCGGGTTGGCGATACCAGCCCGCTCATACTCCCCATCACCGAGATAGGAGTAGCTTGCATCAACGCGCACATTGTTGGTGAGGCGATGACCGACAGCGATAGTACCACCGAAGACATTGGTAACGTCGGTGGTCGTGCGCTCAAAATCGTTGGTGCCCACGATCGGCTGGGAGCGGTCACTCTCGAAGAAGGAACCAGCATCGTTAAGCGAAATCTCGCCGCGCAGATACCAGCCCGTGCCGAACTCTACCACGGTCTGTGGCATCGCTTCCTGCTCCAGCATGTCAGCAGCGATGGCGGGGGCTGCAAGGCTGGTCGCCAGTGCGGCAGCGGTCGTGCACAGCAGCAGGCGGCGGGCGAGTGAAGAAAGAGCGGTCGTCATGGCCGGGGCTCCGGATTACGCGAGACTTGTCGACGACAACCGGTTGGTTGCCGCAATGATCGCCCCTGCTGCGGGGCGATATGCATTGGAGAAAGCGGGGTGAGGCAGCCAGATGCTGCCAACACTCTTACCAGATCTGGTAGCGCAGACCGGCTTTGATGACGTGGGAATCGATGCCCTTGTCGTGACCGCGCACGCCGGTGCCGTTGTCCCATTTGAACATGTCGCCAGCCTCGATGCGGGAATAGGTGTAACCCAGATCAAACTTCAGATTGTGGCTGATGTCGTAGGACGTACCGGCATGCAGGGCCCAAGCAAAACGCCAGGAGTCGGCACCACCGGTGGTGCGCTGGTTCTGCGTCACGGTCTGGTTGCCGTTCGCTGCATAATTGGCGGCATCATACGGGCACGGACCATGATCCTGCGTATCTGTGTTCACACAGGTTTCGTCGGTTCTAAGACTGTCATAGCTGACATAAGCACCGCCGACACCAGCGCCGACATATGGGGTGAACCCTTTGAAATGACCGAGGTCCACATAGGCGTTGGCCATCAGCTTGAAGGCATCGAAGCTCGTTTTCTCGTCAGAAGAGCAAGTGCCGGGGCCGCCGCCGCAATTGTTGGCACCAGACGTCGTGAAATGCACGTCGCTCTCGAAGACGTACTCGCCCGTTGCATCGACGCGGAAATGCTCGTTGATCTGATAACCGATACCAAGGCCGAGGTCGAAAGCGTCATCGGCATCGACGTGGTTGAGGTGGATCTGGCTGTCGCCCGCCGAGTAATCGACACCTTGGTGATCGTGGAAGTCATAGGTGATATCGCCGCGCAGGTACCAACCACCCTTCTGCTTCACGACCACTTCAGGCACATGAGGCGGGTCGATCAGCAGATCGGCTGCGTTCGCCGCCGACGCCGTGAATGCTGTGCCCAGCGCGATGGCCGACGCCAGGTATTTCAATTTTTGGTAGCTGCGCATCGCAAAATCCTTCCTTTTACTAACGCCGATACTCAACGGGCGGAACTGGTAGTCTGGTTGCGATACTGACCTTCATTCGTTAAATGACGCTTAACCGTGTTTTTTAACCCCAAAATTTAACGTTAAGAAAAGGTGAATACTGGGGAAACTTTCTGTCAATATTTGCAGGCGAAAAATGGCGCTTGAGCGCTTGCGCCCCACCGCGACGCTGGCGATACAGACATGATGAATGTCGAACGCTATCCGCTTGCCGCGAAATTGTTATCGTGGCTGCTCTTCCCGCTTTATTTTCTGCAGGGCACTTGGGTGCGGAACCGCTCGCTGCGATTATCGCCAGCCGCCGGTCCGCGCTCGGGGCAATACGGAAGCGGTGAACCCACCGTCAGAATTCTGACGGTGGGCGATTCCTCCGCTGCCGCGGTCGGCATCGAGCGGACGGAAGGGGCGATGGCCCCGCAACTCGCCCGCAAGTGGAACGACCGGCGCGGCGAGACGGTGTCGTGGCATATCTCCGGCCACAACAGCGCGGTCGCCGACGAGATCCGCGACTACGTGGTGCCGAACATCGCGCGCCACGACTACACGCATATTTTTATCATGCTCGGCACAAACGACATGAAGAATTGGCACAGCACTGGGCGCTGGAAGCGGGATTTCGGCTCGCTTCTGTATGCGTTGCGCGCTCGTTTTCCCGAAGCAAAAATTTATTGGCATCAGGCAATCGACGTCTCCACGGCCCCAGCCCTGCCGTGGCTGCTCGGCTATGTGATGAATTTGCGCGTCGGTCTATTCAATCGCAAAGGCGCACAACTGTGTGTTGAGCGCGGTGTCGTATGCGTGCCGCCGCTGCCGATTGCCGAATCCTCTGGCTATTGCCGCGACGGCTTCCACGCCAACACCCACGGTTATGACGTGTGGTCCGATCATATGTTGATGTATGTCGACGAGACGCCCCGCAGCACACCGGCCGCTCAACCCCATATCAAAGAATAGGCCTCCGCACCCACATCTCGACCATTGGTGCGATGGACAGCGCAATGCGCCAAGGCTAACCAAGCAAGGGTCAGGACCCATTAATTTTGTCCCTTCTATTGGCTTTGCAAGGTTTGCCCGAAGTGAAACAAGCGCAAGACAAGACTGGACGTCTTTTCGAGCATTGGTTCGCTGCGGGCGGGCCTTGCAGAGCCAACCCTGCGGGCGGGACATATTCGCTCTCCGGACAGCGTTGCGAAGCGTTGAAAACCAACAAGGTTTCCTGCCGCTTCGCGCCTCGCCGGAAAACGAATATGTCTCCGTAGAAGAGGCAAGATTAATGGGTCCTGACCCTAGACGAACAGGTTGGCTGGGGAGGCAGAACCAATGGGCGCTTACGCGGATATCTACAACGGCTGGAAACAGGACCCGGAAGCGTTCTGGATGGGGGCCGCGCAGGCCATTGACTGGATCGAGCAACCGTCAAAGGCCTTTTTTCCCGACGAAGGCGTCGCCGGACGCTGGTATGCCGACGGGTCGCTGAACACCTGCCACAATGCGGTGGACCGCCATGTCGCCGCCGGACGTGGCGATGACGTGGCGCTGATCTATGACAGCCCGATCACCGGCGCCAAGCGCAGCTACACCTTCGCAGAGCTGAAAACCGAAGTGACGGCGCTGGCCGCCGTGTTGCGCGAGAAGGGTGTGGGCAAGGGCGACGGCGTGATCATCTACATGCCAATGGTGCCGGAAGCGGCCTTTGCCATGCTCGCCTGTGCCCGCCTCGGCGCGCCTCACTCCGTGGTCTTCGGCGGTTTTGCTTCAGCGGAACTCGCAACCCGTATCGATGACTTCGAGCCGAAGCTCATCATCTCAGCCTCTTGCGGCATCGAGCCCGCCCGTGTGGTCGCCTACAAGCCACTGCTGGACGGCGCCATCGAGATGGCCAACCACAAGGTCGACACCTGCCTGATCCTGCAGCGCGAGCAGGAAACCTGTGATCTGAGCGATGGACGGGACTTCGACTACGGCCAAACCGTCACCATGCACCGCGATCTCGGCACGGACGTGCCTTGCGTGACGGTGCAGGCCACCGACCCGCTTTATATTCTGTACACATCCGGCACGACCGGCCAGCCAAAGGGCGTCGTCCGCGACAACGGCGGACACGCCGTGGCCCTGCAGTGGACGATGAAGAACATCTACGGCGTCGAGCCCGGCGAGCCCTATTGGGCGGCCTCCGATGTTGGCTGGGTGGTCGGCCACTCCTACATCGTCTACGCGCCGCTACTGGCGGGCAACACGACCATACTGTTTGAGGGCAAGCCCGTCGGCACGCCGGACCCCGGCACCTTCTGGCGCATCATGGAAGAGCACAAGGTCGCCGCTTTCTTTACCGCGCCAACAGCCTTCCGCGCCATCAAGGCGCAAGACCCCAAGGGCGAGTGGGCGGCGAAATACGATCTCGCCAATCTGCGCACCATCTATCTGGCAGGTGAACGTGCTGACCCAGATACGATCCACTGGCTGGAACGGGTTTCCGGCAAACCGGTCATCGACCATTGGTGGCAGACCGAAACCGGCTGGACCATTGCGGGCAATCCGGTCGGCATAGAGCAATTGCCTATCAAATACGGCTCCCCCACCGTGGCCATGCCAGGATACGACATCAAGGTGCTGTCAGATGAAGGCGAGGAACTGCCTGCAGGCGAGTTGGGGAATGTAGTGGTGAAACTACCCCTGCCACCAAGCTGCTTCCCTACGCTGTGGAACGCCGACGAACGGTTCAGGGACGCCTATCTCGCTGAATTTCCCGGCTACTACAAAACCGCCGACGCCGGTATTGTGGACGAAGATGGCTACCTCTTCATCATGGCGCGCACCGACGACATCATCAACGTCGCGGGCCACCGCCTTTCGACCGGCGGCATGGAGGAGGTCATCGCCTCCCATCCCGACATCGCCGAGTGCGCGGTTATTGGGATCGCCGACGAGATGAAAGGGCAGTTGCCAGCGGGCTTCGCTATCTTGAATGCGGGCACCGACCGTCCGGTTGAAGAAATTCAAAAGGAAGTCGTCGCTTTGGTGCGCGAAAAAATCGGCCCCGTCGCCGCTTTCCGCATTCTCGTTCCGGTCGCGCGCCTGCCCAAAACGCGATCCGGCAAAATCCTGCGCGCAACGATGCAAAAGGTCGTCGATGGCGAACAGTTCAAAATGCCGGCAACCATTGATGACCCGGCAATTTTGGATGAAATCGCGGACAGCTGGGGACAGCACTCGGGGCGGTAACCCCGAAAAAGACACGGTAGTCATCTCCGCGAAAGCTGGGATCACAAGCGAATTTTGGGCTAGGTCTTGTCGCTATGCCGCGCGGCCACCGCATTGCGCTGTCCCGCGCAGCGCTTGGAACAGTATTTCACCTCGTTCCAGTTCTTCGCCCACTTCTTCCGCCAAGCGAACGGGCGGCCACAGGTGGCGCAAATTTTCTCTGGCAGGTCCGGCTTCTTGTGGGCCACTAACCCGCCTTCTCGACCGCCGCTTGAAGCGCGCGGATGCGGTCTGCGAGCGAAACGTCGTCAGGGGACTGCGCCGCTTTGGATCGACTGCCTTTACGGCGGGCACTGTCGCCGGATGTCTTCTTGTCCTTCGCCAGCGCGATGTTGATCGGCGAGTCCGGACCTTCCAGCGTCGCGGTCATGGCCGTCACCTGGGCAGCAAGATCGTTGATCCGCTCCCGCACCAGCGCGTTCTCACGGCGGTCTGCTTCCCAATCATCACCCGAGGCGATCCGGATCGCGTCCAGTTCCACCCGCAGCGCATCGCGCTCCTGCTCCGCCTGCTGCAAGGCGTTGCGCAATTCGCGCCGTTCTCCTTGAAAAGCGGAAATGGCGGAATCGGTATCCCCGCTGGCCGTGCTTTCCACCAGCGCATCCATGCGCAGCACCGTCTGCGCCAACTCGGCCTGCAGCTGTAGCTTGTCATTGAGCGCTTCGTCCAGCTGCGTTTGCAAATCGGAGTTCTGATCCGACGATGCGCCGGAACGGTTACGCAGCCTGTCGAGATCGAGTTCACGCCGTTCCAGACGCCCTTCAAGATCAGCCAGTGTGGCCCGCAGGTCAGCGATGGTATCTTCAGCGGCATCAGCGCGCTTGGCCTCACGGCGGGCCGCAGCTTGAGCCGCTTTCATCTCGTGCTCGGCGCCCTTCACCCGTTCGCGCTCGGCGATCAAGCTCGCCTTCGTGTCGCGCGCTTCATCGGCGATCGTATCGATGCGGGTTTCCCGCGCCACGAGCTCGATCTTCTGTCCGTCAAATTCATCGACGGCATCGCGATAGCGCTCGTTGAGCTCGTCATAGTCCAGCGTTTTGGCGGCGAGCTTCTCTTCCAGCGTGGCAAGCTTACCTTTCACCGCGTTCAGCCGGTTCTCCCGTTCACGCAGTTCGGTGCGCAGATCGCCGCCCTGGTTCTCCAGCTCTGCCATACGCTCCAGCTTGCGCTTGTGGTCTTCCTCCAGCGCGATCATCTCGTCGCGACGGCGATTGATCTCGATCATCTGTTCGGCAGAACGGGTCTTCAAGTCTTCCAGCGACACTTCCAGCCGACGGGTGCTCATGGCAAACTCAGCGCGCAACTGGTCTTTGTCAGCCTGAATTTCGTTCAGCGTCAGAGGCACGGCACTCTCGATACGCTGGCGCGTCAGCACGACTGCACGCCGCCAGATGGCCGGCGCCACCATAAGCGCCAGCAAGCCGGAACACAGAAAACCGAGGGTGAAGAACAGGCCGGATTCGAGCATGATGCGGGTTCGACGTCACGAGCAAGTGTTGGATGCCGCAACATGACATACGAAAGACGGCATTCCCAACGGAAAGCCGCGGCATCGTTAAAACTTGATATAAGTTGGGCTTTTTCGCACTCGCGCTGTCGACCCAACGGCCCTCGCCACCTCTTTCTTTGAAGAGGGGCGCGGCCAGCGCCGGGCGGCTCTTCACCGCTTCGCAACGCATTCTAGAAACAGGCGACAGCGAGCCAAAAGCGAGCCGGCGAGAATCTCGCCGCCCTGCCGGAGCCGCCAGCAAAGCTGGCTGGCGTGAGGTCAGATAAACAGTTCTGATCGCAACAGCGATCAGAACGGATTCCAGGTCGGCTCCGGGCGCATCTTCAGATAACCAACATTGACGCCCAGTCGTGCGCCGACGCCGGTACGCACCGGCACCAGAACCGTGTCGCCGTGCTTCATCACAGTCATGCCCAGTCCACCCAGCAGATAGGCCGAGCCGGACACACCGACGTAGCGGCGGAAAATCTTGTCGGTGTTGGTCAGGTTATAGACCAGCATCATGGTGCGGTTACCGTCGCCACCCCAGTCCCATCCGATAGAAGGGCCCTGCCAATAGACGCGATGATCGCCCGCGTTCTTGGTAAACAGCGTGCCCTCGCCGTAGCGCAGGCCGGCGACGATAGCACCCGACCCTTCCTCACCCAGAATGTAACCGTTCGGCAGACCGTGCTGCTCCACCGCCTTTTCCACCAAGGTGCCGAGGCCGGTGGAGGTAGAGCCGAAGAATCTGTGTCCCGCGTTCACCAGCTCGTTGGGCGAATAGCGGTTCTGTTCCTGCGACGCGTTGTAGGTCTGTGCATTGGCGGCACCGTTCACCAGAGGTGCAAGCGCGACGCCTGCAATCAACGCCGTCACCACCGCCAGATGGAGGGACGCGACGCGGATACCGCGACGCTTGGCGACGGCACGGTCGGACTGGGACATTGTGGAGGACGGATCGTTGCTGAACATGGGCGGGACCTTCACCTGAACGCTGGAACGGGAAGCATGAAAGGCGATTGCGGCCTTTCGCAGGACTTCATTCAAGTTGAAGCAAAAGGTTTTCGATTGGGTTAACCAAACCTTTCCGCAGGCTCGGCCGTGCAATCGTATCCGCCCATCAATCGTACCCAGTGGGACCACGCGACTTTGCGGCACGAGTCGGCCCGTGTATCCGTGGCGCTGGGGAGGCTTCGCGGTGATTCGGTCCGAATCCGATCAAAGCCTCGACGATGCGACCTGGGGGAAATCACCGTGCCAGACCTTCCAAACCTATCTTCACTCGACATGGCAGCGCTGATCGCCAGCCGCGTGTGCCACGACATCATTTCGCCGGTCGGCGCGCTCGCCAATGGCCTTGAAGTGCTGGAGGAGGAAGACAGCGAGGACATGAAAGCCTTCGCGATGGAGCTTATCCACAAAAGCGCAAAGACCGCATCGGCCAAGCTTAAATTCTGCCGTATCGCCTTTGGCGCGTCCGGCTCGGCAGGCGCTTCCATCGACACCGGCGAGGCGGAAGAGATGGTGGGCCTCTACATGGAATGGGAGAAGGCCGACTTCACCTGGGAAGGCACCCGGTCCTACGTGCCGAAAAACCGGGTGAAGCTTTTGCTCAACCTGCTGCTCATCTCATTGGGCGCTATTCCGCGCGGCGGGAATGTTGCGGTGCAGATCCACGGCGAAGGCGACAATGCCACCTTCACCCTGCGCTGCGCAGGCGACAAAGCCCGCGTCCCCGGTGATTTCGTCGACATGATGAACGGCACCGTTGAGGGCGACATCACCGCCCACGCGATTCAACCCTACTACACGGTCATGCTGGCCCAGGATTGCGGCCTGACGCTTGGCGCAACGCTGGAAGGCGAAGACGTGGTCTTCACGGCGCAGTAGGGCCGCCCGCCACGCCGTTTGTCTTTTTGGACCAGCAACTGTGTCGACCTGGGCAACAACTCCCTTGGCCGTTTGGTCATCATCCAGCTGAAAAGTGGGTCCTGGCTCGCAGGCCTGAATGACACCGGCGTGTTTGATTGAGAGCGGTAGCGAAAAAACGCAGGAAACCTATCCCCGCTCTCTCCCCATCCCCCATACTCCCACTTCCTTCGCACATGAGCCGGTCGTCCGGACCGACCTGATGACTGTGTGAAGGCGATCCTTCCGCCGCGCGCCGTGTAACGAACGGCAAACGGGCGGAGCGTCGGACGCCACAGGCCAAACGCCAACACTCGGGCGGTGAACAGGGTAGTGTCGCGACGGCAGCAATGCTGTGCCTTTCGATGGAAGGCTTGC
>JBCCRF010000024.1:0-17035 GCA_039208305.1 Pseudomonadota bacterium | reverse complement strand
TTGCCATGGTCATCCTGTCGGCGGCCTTGCGCGGTATCCCCGAAGAGACGATCGAGGCCGCCGTCATCGATGGGGCAAGCCCGCTGCAGATTTTCCTCAAGATCAAGATACCGCAGATTTGGGGCACCATTGCCGTGGTGTGGACCACCATCACTATCCTTGTGCTGAAGGTCTTCGACATTGTGCTCGCCATGACCAACGGTCAGTGGAACACGCAGGTGCTGGCCAATTACATGTTTGACTGGATGTTCCGCGGCGGTGGCGACTACGGCCGTGCGTCGGCCATCGCTCTCGTCATCATGGCGATGGTGATCCCGATCATGATCTGGAACATCCGTGAAGCGCGGAAGGATCTGGCATGAGCAGTGGCATGGTAGGCAAGCGCCCGGCCCTGACCTGGGCCGTCAATATTTCCGCCCTTCTGCTGGTGATCGTGTGGACGGTGCCGACGCTTGGCATTCTCGTCTCCTCGCTGCGCGACAAGGACCAGCTGGCGATTTCCGGCTGGTGGACTGCAGCCAGTTCCAGCGAACGCAATCTCCCCGCCACCCGCGCACCATCACCCGGCGAAGCCGTGCAAGATGGCGATGTGTGGGTGCTGGAGGGCAACATCTTCGACGGCGCCGACGGGCGCGTCGAGGCGTTCGGCATATCCTCCCGCGCGCCCACGGCTTTCGAGCCGGGCGCGTCTGCCGAACTGCGCCGCGGTGGCACCTTGACCGTTGCGGAAGATGGGTCGTGGCGCATCGAATATCCCGAGGCGCGAGACGGCGGGCGCGGACAACGCATCTTCGTCACCGCAACCGAACCGCCACGCTTCACGACCGAGAATTACGAGAAAGTGCTGTTCGCGGAAGGGTTGGGCCAGTCCTTCATCAACACGCTAACGGTGACGATCCCGGCAACGATCATTCCGATCCTCATTGCGGCTTATGCTGCTTACGCATTGGCGTGGATGGAGTTCCCCGGGCGTGCCCTGCTGCTGGCCATTGTGGTGGGGCTGCTCGTCGTGCCGTTGCAGATGTCGCTCATCCCACTGCTGCAAATCTATATCGGCCTCGACAGTTTGCTGGGGCTGGAAGCGGGATCAGGTTTCGCGAAAAGTTATGTCGGCATATGGTTGGCGCACACCGCCTTCGGCCTGCCGCTCGCGATCTATCTGCTGCGAAACTACATCGCCGGACTGCCCAAGGAAATTCTGGAATCCGCCCGCGTCGATGGCGCGTCGGACTTTGATATTTTCCGCAAGATCATCCTGCCGCTGTCCTTCCCGGCACTGGCATCTTTCGCCATCTTCCAGTTCCTGTGGGTCTGGAACGATCTGCTCGTGGCTACCGTTTTCCTCGGCAACAATGAAGAACAACTGGTGCTCACCGGGCGCTTGCGGGAACTGTTGGGATCGCGTGGGGGCAATTGGGAAATTCTCACAGCCTCGGCCTTCGTCACGATCGTGGTGCCCATCATCGTCTTCTTTTCGCTGCAGCGCTATCTCGTGCGCGGCCTGCTTGCCGGTTCCGTGAAAGGGGGCTGACTTTTGAACGTATTGCATGACACGCGCGCTCAGGACGTGCCGGGCGTCGTAACCGCTCACGCACCCGACAAAGACTGGTGGCGCGGTGCGGTGATCTACCAGATTTATCCGCGTTCTTTTCAGGACAGCAATGACGACGGCATCGGCGATCTGCGTGGCATCACCATGCGGCTGCCCTATATCGCCGGGCTCGGTGTTGATGCGATCTGGATTTCGCCTTTCTTCACGTCGCCGATGGAAGATTTTGGCTATGACGTGTCCGACTATTGCGACGTCGATCCGATGTTCGGGTCCATCGCAGATTTCGATGCGATGATCGCTGAAGCCCATCGCCTGGGGTTGAAGGTGATGATCGACCAGGTGATCTCCCACACGTCGGACCAGCATGACTGGTTCAAGGAAAGCCGCTCGTCGCAAGACAGTGAAAAAGCCGATTGGTATGTCTGGGCGGATGCCAAGCCGGATGGATCGCCCCCCAACAACTGGCTGTCGATCTTCGGCGGTTCGGCTTGGGAGTGGTGCACCGGGCGCTGCCAGTATTACCTGCACAACTTCCTTACCTCGCAGCCGGACCTGAACTTCCACAATCGCGACGTTCAGGATGCGCTGCTGGACACGGTGCGCTTCTGGCTGGACCGTGGCGTCGACGGCTTTCGCCTCGACACGATCAACTTCTATTTTCACTCCGATTGCCTGACCGACAATCCGCCGCTGGAGCCAGAAAAGCGCAACGACAAGATCGCGCCGAAGGTGAATCCCTACAATTACCAGAGCCACCAATACGACAAGAACCAGCCGGAAAATCTTGATTTCCTGAAACGGTTCCGCGCGCTGCTGGAGGAGTATCCGGCTGCCGCTGCCGTAGGCGAAGTGGGGGATGCAGAGAACGGGTTGCAGATCGTCTCCGACTACACGTCAGGCGATGACATGATCCACATGTGTTACGCCTTTGACTTCCTTGCACCGGACCCGCTGTCGGCTGCGAAAGTGCGCGAGGTGGTGCAGAATTTTGAAGAGGTTGCGCCCGATGGATGGGCCTGCTGGGCCTTCTCCAACCACGACGTCGTGCGCCACGCGTCGCGCTGGGCGGATCATATAGAGGACCGCGACGCCTATCTGAAAATGACAGCTGCGCTGATTCTCGCTCTGCGCGGCTCCGTCTGCCTCTATCAGGGTGAGGAATTAGGCCTGACCGAGGCTCAGCTTGCCTTTGAGGATTTGCAGGACCCCTACGGCAAGCGCTTCTGGCCGACCTTCAAGGGCCGCGATGGTTGCCGCACGCCGATGGTCTGGTCGCATAACGACCCGAAGGGCGGCTTCACCAGTGGCGACCCGTGGTTGCCGGTGGCACCGGAGCATCTGCACCTCGCTGCCAACGCGCAACTGGGTGAGGATGACAGCCTGCTTGCACACTACATGGAGCTGCTGGACTTCCGCGCGCAGCATCAGGCTTTTTCCAAGGGCGATATTCGCTTTGTTGGCGAGGACGAAAATCTGCTCGCCTTCACGCGCACCCATCGCGGCACTACCGTATTCGTGGCCATCAACATGAGCGAGAAGTCCGCTTCCATGACGCTGCCAGACGGTAGCCTTCACACGCTGGATGGGCCGGGATCCGGTGCGACGATTGAGGATCACAAGCTGACGCTGCCGCCTTTCGGGGCTTATTACGCGACCACCGAGCAGCGTGCTGATGGGGGAGAAACGGCATGAGCGCACTGTCACTGGCGGACGTTTACAAGAGCTACGGCGAGACCGAAGTTATCCACGGCATTGATCTCGAGATCGATGAGGGTGAGTTCATCGTCTTTGTCGGCCCCTCCTGTTGCGGCAAGTCCACCCTGTTGCGGATGATCGCTGGGCTGGAAAGCATCTCCGCCGGTGAGCTTCAGATCGGCGGCAAGCGCGTCAACGAAATGCCGCCGTCCCAACGCGGCATCGCGATGGTGTTCCAGTCCTACGCGCTCTACCCGCATATGACCGTCTACGAGAACATGGCGTTTGGCATGCGCATCGCGAAAGCGTCGAGCGAGGAGATAGAGCGGCGCGTGAAATCGGCTGCTGATATTTTGCAGCTGAACGAATATCTGGACCGTCTGCCCAAGGCGTTGTCCGGCGGTCAGCGCCAGCGCGTCGCCATTGGCCGTGCCATCTGTCGCGATCCGAAGGTGTTCCTCTTCGATGAGCCGCTGTCGAACCTCGACGCAGCGCTGCGCGTGGCGACCCGCATCGAGATCGCCAAGCTGAAGGAATCGATGCCGCAGACGACGATGATCTATGTCACCCACGATCAGGTGGAGGCCATGACACTGGCCGACCGGATTGTCGTTCTGTCCGCCGGTTATCTGGAGCAGGTGGGTGCGCCCATTGACCTTTATGAGCGCCCGGCAAACTTGTTCGTGGCGCAGTTCATCGGGTCCCCGGCCATGAACATCGTCCCCGCGACGCTGACGAAATCTGGCGCGACGACCACGGTGAAACTTGCCTCCGGCAACGAGGTGAAGGTGGCAATCCCCACTGACAAATCGCTGGAAGGTACATCCGTTTCACTCGGCTTCCGCCCGGAAGACATGGCGATGGTGGAAGGCAAGGCCAAGCCGCTGGTGGAAGGCCCGCTCTCGCTGGTGGAGTCGCTCGGCGAAGTGACGAACCTTTACTTCGACGTCGAAGGCAATGACGAGCCGCTGGTGGCCAAAATCCCAGGCACCCACGTCTTCAAGCGCGGCGAGCACGTGAAGCTGACGGCGGACACGACCAAGATGCACCTGTTCGGATCGGACGGGCGGACTCTTCTAAAGTAACTTTTTGCGCTCACGCTGTCGGCCTAAAGGCCTTCGCTGCCCTTTGTTAGTGAAGATGGGCGCGGCGCACGAGCGCCGGGCGATCACTTTATCGCCTTCGCACTTCGCGCAGATGCTTGAAGTGCTCTAGCGCTGCGGCACCGCTTGGCTGACGACAAAACACGCCAGCGCTGCCACGACGATGGCCGGGCCGGTCTGGACGTCCCAGATCAGCGAAATCTGTAGCCCGAGCAGCGCGCAGGTCGCGCCGATGAGGGCGGCGACGATCGCCATCCTCTCAGGTGTCGAAGCGATACGCCGTGCGGTTGCGGCGGGAATGATCAAAAGCGCGGTGATCAGCAGCACGCCGATCACCTTCATGGCGATGGCGATGACGCCCGCCACCAGCAGCATGAAGATCAGCCGCACCTGATCCGGTTTCTGACCTTCCGCACCGGCGATATCGCCGTTGACGGTGGCAGCGAACAGGCGGGTCCAGATCAGCGCCAGCCCTGCGAGGCAGGCCGCACCCCCCAGCCAGATCGTATAAATGTCCGTTCGGTTGACCGCGAGGATATCACCGAAAAGCAGGGCCGACATGTCGATGCGCACCGTGGTCAGCAGGCCTATGACTAGAAGTCCAAGCGCCAATGCACCGTGGGATAGGATGCCGAGAAGTGCGTCGGACGCTGTCGTGCCATCGCGCTGCAGCGCATAGAGCGCTAGCGCCATCACCACGCAAACGCCGAAGACGGAGAGCACCGGCGCAGTGCCCAGCAGGAACGACAGCGCGATGCCCAACAGCGCGCCATGGGCCAGCGTGTCGCCGAAATAGGACAGGCGCTGCCAGATCACGAAACAGCCAAGGGGGCCAGCCACCAGCGCAACGCCAACAGCGGCGATCCCCGCACGGACGACGAAGTCATCCATTCTAACTCACCTTTTCCGAATGCTCGTGTTCGGTTCCGCAGGTGTCGCAATGATCGGCGACGGCGCCGTCCGCGCGCTGCACGCGGCCATCGGGCAGGTGGGTGTGATCGTGGCTGTGCTGATAGACGGCAAGCGTATCCCCCGCGCGGTTGCCAAAGAGGTTGCGGTAATCCTCGCTTTCGCTCACCGCCATCGGCGTGCCCGCACAGCACATATGGCCATTGAGGCAGATGACCTTGTCGGTCTGCGCCATGACGAGATGGAGGTCGTGGGAAATCATCAGCACGCCGCAATCCAATTCCTCCCTCAACTCGCCGATGAGGCGATACAGCTCGATCTCGCCTTGAAAATCGACGCCTTGCGCCGGTTCGTCCAGCACCATCAAGCTCGGTTTGCGGGCGATGGCGCGGGCAAGAAGCACGCGCTGGAACTCGCCGCCCGAAAGCGTTCGCATTTGGTCTTTTGCCAGGTGCGGCACACCGGTGCGCTCCAGTGCGGCGGTGATCTCGTTAACGCTCAGCCGATCCGTTAGCCGCATGAAACGGGAAACGGTGAGCGGCAATGTCCAGTCGATCGCTACCTTTTGCGGCACGTAGCCCACCACCATCTCGGGCGAGCGCCACGCTGTGCCTGCTGTGGGTGCCGTGATGCCGAGCGCCATCTTCGCTGTGGTGGATTTGCCGGAGCCGTTCGGCCCGATAAGCGTGACGATTTCGCCCGCCTTGACGGTGAAGGAGACATCGCGCACCGCCCAGCGGTTGCCAGCGCGAAATCCGGCATTCTCCAGCGCGATGATCTTGCGTTCCGTCATAAAAGACACTTAATTGTAACTTCGACTGTTACGTCAAACGACGCCTGCCTGACCTGACACAAACCACGGGATTTCACAAACGCTATGCTTCGTCGCTCTCTTTTCGCCGCCCTGCTGTTGACCGCCAGCCCGGTGGCCGCCTCCGCCGCCGATGTGGTGGTCTCCATCCGCCCACTCCATTCCCTCGTTGCCAGCATTATGCAGGGGGCTGGTGAGCCGACCCTGCTGATGAAAGGCAATGTCGATCCGCACAATGCCCAGCTGACGCCATCCATGGCGCGCTCGATTTCTGAGGCCAAGCTGGTCATATGGGCTGGCCCTGATATGTCCACCGGTCTCATCAAGCCCATCGAATCCCTTGCCCAGGGCACGACTGTCGTGAACCTCGGCGAAGAGGAAGACGGGCATGACGATCATGCCGGTCATGACCATGGTGGCGAGGCGAAAGAAGCTGCGGCCAAAGACGATCATGATCATGACCATGATCATTCGAAGGAAGCCAAGGCCGACGATCATGATCACGACCATGATCACTCGAAGGAAGCCAAGGCCGATGATCATGATCACGACCATGATCACTCAAAGGAAGCCAAGGCCGATGATCATGACCACGATCATGATCACTCCAAGGAGGCTAAGGCAGACGACCATGATCACGACGATCACGATCATGCCAAGGAGGCCAGCGCTGAGGGCCATGATGACCATGATGACCACGCCGGTCATGCCCATGAAGGCGACCCCCACACATGGCTCGACCCCCATGCCATGGAAGAGGCAGTGGCCGACATCGTGGCCGAACTGTCGAAAATCGACCCGGACAACGCAGCAACCTTTGAGGCTAACGGCAAGGCGCTGGCAGCCAAGCTGGAAGCGATTGATGAAGAGATGCGCGCAACGACGACCGCTCTGCGTGAAAGCAAGCAGCCGATCTACCAGATCCACGATGCCGCCACCCACTTCATGGAGCGGTACGGCCTCGTGAAGGGTATGACGCTGCTCGGTGCCAACACTGAAGGCGGCAGCGCCAAGGCGATGAGCGACATGCGCGAAGCGCTGGCCGCAGCGCCCGGTTGCCTTCTGGTTGAGCCCACCACCAAAGCGTCGCAGATCGCTACGCTGACCGAAGGTCGCTCCACGAAAGTGGTGACCTTCGATCCACTGGGCCGTGAAATCCCGGAAGGTGTCGGCCAGTACGAAGCGCTGTTGGCGTCTTTGGGTGCTGCGCTTGAAGGTTGTGCCGAAAGCAGCTGAGGCTGGGGGCTACCTAATCCCGACCGTCATCCTAGACCTTGCGTCTAGGAGCCCATTGTTCGGGGCACCCTTGGTGCCCCGACCCTTATGACGCTTGACGCAGGAAATCCTTGGGACAGGCCCGAGGAGCACGGGCGGAGTTACCTAGTCGTGCAGGCCGCCCATCATCAGGTATTTCATCTCCGTGAATTCATCCACACCGTGGGTTGAACCTTCGCGGCCAAGACCCGATTCCTTCACGCCGCCGAAGGGCGCAACTTCGGTGGAGAGCACGCCGGAATTGATCGACACCATGCCATAATCCAGCGCTTCTGCCACACGCCAGACGCGGCCGATGTCGCGGGCGAAGAAATATGATGCGAGACCAAACGGCGTGTCGTTCGCCATGGCGATCACCTCGTCCTCATCCTTGAAGCGATAGAGTGGTGCGACCGGGCCGAAGATTTCTTCACTCGTCACCTCCATATCGCTGGTGACATCGGTGAGAACGGTGGGCTGGTAGAAGCGCCCGCCCATGTCGGACACCCCGCCGCCGGTGGCGACGCTGGCGCCCTTGTCCATTGCGTCGGCGACAAGTTTTTGCACCTTCTCGATCGCGGCATCGTTGATGAGCGGGCCGATGTTCACATCGTCGTCGGTCCCGTTACCGACCGTCAGGTCAGCGACTTTCTTCGCCATCTTCTCTGCGAACTCGTCATAGACCGCGTCTTGCACGTAGATGCGGTTGGCGCAGACGCAGGTCTGGCCGGCATTACGGAATTTGGACGCCATCGCGCCTTCTACCGCCTTGTCGATGTCTGCATCGTCGAAAACGATGAAGGGTGCATTGCCGCCCAGTTCCAGTCCCATGACCTTCACCGTATCGGCGCATTGGCGCATGAGAATTTTGCCCACCGGTGTCGAGCCGGTGAAGGTGAGCGCTCGCACGTCGGACGAGCCGCACATGGCACCACCGATCTTCGGCGCGTCTCCAGTGACGACGTTCAGCACGCCTGCGGGAACACCCGCTTCCTGTGCCAGTGCAGCCAGCGCGAAGGCGGTCAGCGGCGTGTCTTCTGCGGGCTTGACCACCGCTGTGCAGCCTGCAGCCAGCGCAGGGCCCACCTTGCGGGTGATCATGGCAGCGGGGAAGTTCCAGGGGGTGATGGCGGCCACGACGCCTATCGGCTGGCGGATGACGACGATGCGCCCGTCCGGCCATGGGGAGGGAATCGTCTCGCCATGGATACGCTTCGCCTCTTCGCCGAAAAACTCAATGAATGACGCGGCGTAGAGCACTTCGCCCTTCGCTTCCGCCAGCGGCTTGCCCTGTTCTTCGGTGAGAATGGCTGCGAGACCATCGGCGTTTTCGACGATCAACTCGTACCATTTGCGCAGGATACCCGCGCGTTCTTTGGCGGTGGTTTTCGACCAGCTTTCGAAGGCCTTGGCGGCGGCGTCGATGGCCTGCTGGGTTTCCTCTTCGCCGAACTTAGGCACCGAAGCGATCTGCTCGCCCGTCGCTGGGTTGAGGACCGGCATGTCCTCGCCGCCCACCCATTCACCGTCGATCAGGCATTGTGTTCTGCGGAGGTCTTTCATGGGAGTTCCCTTGTCTGTCTGGCCGCGTGTGCGTCGCGGCATGTGTTCGTATTGATCAGTTGCTGGCGAGCCATTCGGCGATGACGTCGCATTGTTCTTCGTTGCGCAGCGTTGGCGTGTGACCGGTGTCCTCAAATTCCACCAGCGTGGTTTGCGGCCCGCAGGTGAGCATGCGCTCGGCGGTCTCCTCGGTCAGGAAGGACGACTGCTTGCCGCGCAGCACCAGCACCGGGCAGGTGATGCGCTCCCACGTGTCCCACATATCAACGTTGAAATAGGAGATAGAGTCGCGAAATGCTTCGCCCACGCGGTTGTCCACCTTGAGCCGGTATGAGCCGGTTTTTGTGCGGCGGCAGGAATAATGTGCCATGTGCAACCAGTCCTCCTCCGTCATGGGGGCGAACTCGTAGTAGATGTTCTTCAGATGGTCTGCCACGGCCTGCACCGACGGGAAGTCAATCACGCGACCGATATATTCGCTGATCTTCAACTGCGCGTCGCGTGAGACCTCAGGGCCGATATCGTTGATGACCAGTCGCTTGATGGGCGACTGCGCGACGGAAGCCAGCACCATGCCGATGATGCCCCCCATCGAGGTGCCGATCCAGTTCACCTCTGTCACGCCCAGGCGCGAGATCAGGGCATTCATATCAGCATTGTATTGCAGGTAATTGTAGCCGTCTTCCGGGATATGGTCGCTGTCACCGCGGCCTACGACGTCCGGGCAGACAATGCGGTAGATGTCGCACATGCGCCCGGCGAAGAAGTCGAAATCGCGGGCATTGCGGGTTAGCCCATGGACGCAGAATAGGGTTTCCTGGTGGTGGAAATCCTCCACATTGCCCCATTCCAGATAGTTGATGCGGTGGAAGCCGTGGAAGCCGAGCCCAAGGTGATAGTGTTTGGAATAGGCTTTGGTCGGCTGTTTTTTGCGAAAGGGCATGGGAATTCCGGTTTGGGGAGGATGGGCTGTAACGCGCGTGCGGTCAGCTCATGTCCTTCAGGCGGTTCTGTAGAGCATCGATCTGCGCCTGCATGTCTTTCAAGTCTTGATCGCGACCGCCTTGGTCTACAGGCGGGGCGTCCGATGGCGACTGATCGCCATCGGGGGCTGCTTGCGACAGCGTCGGCAGAAACATGGACCAGGAGCGCTTGAACATATCCATGTTCTGTTTGGCGAGCGCCTGGCTGAACTCCATCATCGCCCGGGTGTTGCGTTCCACAGCGGTGCCGACAGCTTTGGTCATGGCCTCCCCCATTTTCTCCCGCTCCTGCGCGAAGAGGGAGAGCGACTGGGTGAGATAGTCTGGCACCATCTTGGAATAGCTGTCGCCATACATCGCGATGAGCTGCTTTTGGAACTCCAGCGGGAAGTGGAAGGCCTCGTCCGACCCGTTTTCGCGTTCGTAGATGATCTGGTTGAGGATGGCGCGGGTGATGTTCTCACCCGTTTTCGCATCCTCGATGACGAAGGGCGTGTCGTCGGCGATCAGGTCCACGATGTCGTCGAGCTTGATGTAGCTTGAGGTCGCCGTGTTGTAGAGGCGCCGGTTGGGATATTTGCGGATAACGATGGTGGATCCATCGGCCCCGTCCATTCCTGTTTCCCTTTTCGACGGGCGGCCCCGTTTGGGTGCGGGCGCAGTGTCAGCTTTGGTCGCGGCTTTTTTGGCCATGCGGTCCGTCCGATCCGTTACAAGGGATGTGGTTGCGTCCAACACCGCGTGTGCGGGCGCGATGTTGCAGTGCCGCATGATAGTGCAGGCGCACAAACAAACAAGCCGCCGAACCCGAAATCAACGGGAACGACGGCCTGATGGTAAAGGGAGCGCTTGCGACGGGGAGGACGCGCAAGCGCTGCACGCGCTTTACAGGTTGACGGCGAAGCCCTTGGAGTAGGCTGCGCGGGCGGCTTCACCCGTGTCTTTCATCACTTTACCGGAGAGTTCGGCGACGCCTTTCGTCTGGTCGGCCAGACGCTCGGTACCGGTGGCGATGTTGGAGGTTGCGATCTTGAAGAAGTCCGAGACGTCGGATGCCTTGTTCAGCGCTTTGACGCCATCAAAGGTGGCGGCGACGTTGGAAACGTAGTTTTCGTACATCTTCTTAGCGATGGCCTCGCCACCTTTGAACATGGCAGCGTTCAGCTCGATCAGCGAATCCATCGCTTTTTCGGAATTGGCGATGTGGGTGGTCACGAATTCCTGGCTCTTGCCCATGATGTCGGCAGTCTGGTCTTTGATGGTTTCTTTGGTGCTGGCCATGATGCTCACTCCTGTGAATGTGGCTTGACGTGGCGGATTGTTCGCCGTTGACGACAACATAACATTTATTTTGTGCGGTGCAACAAATTTGTTGTGCGAACGCACATGATTTGTTTTAAGCGTGTGCAACCATTTGAAAATGTGTCACGTTGCGATTGTATGAAGGCGACATCGCATCCTGTGACACGCCCCCCGCCAGAGGACTCTCCGTGAAAAAGACAAACCGGCTTCGCGCCGCTCAATTGCTCGTCAAATGCCTGGAGAACGAAGGCGTTGAGTATATTTTTGGCATCCCCGGAGAAGAGAACATTGGTGTGATGGATGCGCTGCTGGACAGCAATATCCGCTTCATCATTACCCGCCATGAACAGGCCGGAGCCTTCATGGCCGATGTTTATGGACGCCTGACCGGCCGGGCCGGTGTTTGTATGTCAACCCTTGGCCCGGGTGCGACCAATCTCGTAACCGGTGTTGCCGATGGCAATATGGATCGAGCGCCCATGGTGGCGATTGCAGGGCAGGGCGCGACGACGCGCATGCACAAGGAAAGTCATCAAATCCTCGATCTGGTGAACCTGTTCCAACCGATCAGCAAATACTCGATCCAGATCCGCGAGCCGGAAATTGTGCCGGAGATCGTGCGTAAGGCGTTCAAATTCGCGCAGACGGAGAAGCCGGGGGCTGCCTTTATCGATTTCCCGGAAAACGTGGCTGATATGGAAATCGACGAGATGCCACCGCTGCGGGTGCAGCAGCCTGTGCCGCCGCAAGCCGCCGCTGGCAAATGCCGCCAGGTGGCGGAAATGATCGACAAGGCCGAAAACCCGATCATTATCGCTGGTAATGGCGTCATCCGCCACAACGCCTGCGACGCGCTGGTGAACTTGGCGGAATCGGTCAACATCCCGGTGGTCACGACCTTCATGGCAAAGGGAGCTATCCCCTCATCCCATCCCTTGTCGCTGGGAACGGTGGGTCTGAAAGCGCATGACCTTGTGGCCTTCGGTATCGAAGAAGCCGATCTGGTGCTGTGCATCGGTTACGATATCGTCGAATACGATCCGGCCTACTGGAACCCAAACCTGACCGAGAAGATCGTCCATATCGACGGCTCCCCGGCGGAGGTCGATACCCATTATATTATTGAAGCCGGTGTCGTAGGGGATCTAACAGATTCGATGAACCGCATCGCGGCGCGTTGCGATCAGGATAAGAACAAGGCGATGCCGGACCTTCGCGCGAAGATCGTGAAGGAGTTGAACCGCCACGCTGACGATATGAGCCATCCGATAAAGCCGCAGAAGATCATCTACGATCTGCGTCAGGCGATGAACCCGGAAGATATCGTCATCTCCGACGTGGGCGCGCACAAAATGTGGATGGCTCGCATGTTCCAGGCGGAACGGCCTAACACCTGCATCATCTCCAACGGCTTTGCCTCCATGGGCATCGCACTGCCCGGCGCGATTGCGGCGAAGCTGGTTTATCCTGAACGCAACATTCTGGCCGTCTGCGGTGACAGCGGTTTCATGATGAACAATCAGGAGATCGAAACCGCTGTTCGCCTTGGCCTCAACATCACGGTGCTGATTTTCAATGATAACAAATACGGGCTTATCGAGTGGCACCAGCTGCGCGAATACGGGCGCAAGTCGAATATCGACGTGACCAACCCGGACTTTGTGAAGTTCGCCGAGAGTTTTGGGGCCAAAGGCTACCACGTTTCAAAGACGGAAGACCTGCTAGACACGATCAAGACGGCCATGAACGATGGTGGCGTGTCGATCATCGACTGCCCGGTGGACTATTCCGAAAACATGAAGCTGACCGAGCGGCTGAAGGGTGCGAAGACGCTGGAAGAGGTGGCCAACCTTTAATTCAGTCCGCGACGCCTGATATTTTTCCGAACCAAAGGGGTTCCGACTATGAATTCATTTCAGTTCCAGACCACTCCCAACGTCCTGTCCGAGGTGGGGTCCACGGCGAAGATCGGCGAGATCATGGCCAAGCAGGGCTGCAAGAAGGTGGCCTTTGTCACCGACAAGATCATTCTCGAACTCGGCCTGGCGCAGGCCGCGCTGGACGGGCTGAAAGAGGTGGGCATCGATGCACACATCATCGACGACGTGGTGCCAGACCCACCCGAAGCCATGGTTCTGGCTGCAGTTGAAGAAGCGAAGAAAGAGGGCGTGGACGGCGTCTGTTCCGTGGGCGGTGGCTCGTCGCTGGATACGGCGAAACTCATTGCTATCCTGATCGACTGCGATCAGCCCATCGAGGAAATGTACGGCGTCGGGCTGGTGAAGGGCGGACGTTTGCCGCTGGTCCTTGCGCCGACAACGGCTGGCACCGGCTCAGAAGTGACGCCAATTTCCATCGTCACCACGGGCACCAACGAAAAGAAGGGCGTGGTCTCGCCGCAGCTTTTGCCAGACTGGGCGATCCTTGACGCAGACTTGACGCTCGGCCTGCCCGCAGCCGTAACAGCCGCAACAGGCATCGATGCCATGGTCCACGCCATCGAGGCCTACACGTCGGCACACAAGAAAAACATCCTGTCCGATACGCTCGCGCGACAGGCGCTGGAACTGTTGGGCGCGAATATCGAAACCGCATGCACCGACGGCAAAAATAAGGAAGCCCGTTCCGCAATGCTGCTGGGCTCCATGCTGGCAGGCATGGCGTTTGCGAATGCGCCAGTGGCCGCCGTTCACGCGCTGGCCTACCCGCTGGGCGGGCATTTCCACGTGCCGCACGGCCTGTCCAACGCGCTCGTGCTGCCCCATGTGCTGGAGTTCAACATGCCGGCCGCCGAAGGGCTTTACGCCGAAATCGGCCCGCTGATCTTCCCGGAACTGGCTGGGAAATCCGACGCGGAGATCGGTCAGGGCATGATCGACGGGTTCAAGGCGCTCGGCCCGAAACTCGGCATGCAGTCGACGCTGGCTGAAGTCGGCGTGAACCACAATCACCTGCCGATGCTTGCCGAAGACGCCATGAAACAAACGCGCCTGCTGGTGAACAATCCGCGTGAAATGACCTATGATGCAGCGCTCGCCATCTACACGGCAGCGCTGAACTAGGAGTTTCCCATGGCACAGCAGGACGGCGATGCCTTCACCCGCATGGCGGAAATGTGGGCCGAGGGCGGCAAGGCCATGATGGACGTACAGGCCCATGCAGCAGAGCAATTTCGCGATGCGATGAGCGGCACTCTCAACCCGCCCGGTGCAGTTGGTGGCGATGATCTGGTGGACACCTGGCGCGAACTCATGGCTGCGTGGATGCCAGGCTATCAGGACGGCAGCGGCGCGGCCCCAATCCGCTCGGACACGATCTGGAACGGCAAGGGTGGCGACTTCTTCTCCCAGATGATGAACCCCATGGCGATGACCATGCCGGCCTTCTCGCAGATGGATATGTCGAAGGCTGCTCCCTTCACCATGGATGCTTGGGCCAACTTTGCACCGGAGCAATTGCGGGACATTCTCGATTCCGTCGCACAAGGCCCCCGTTTTGCCGATCTCGCAGCACCGTGGATGGACGCTGCACAGACCAGCCGCGAATGGCTGGACTATCAGCGCGCTGCGATGGAATTCGCCAACGTGCTGCGCAACGCTTGGGGCCGCGCCTATGCCACCTACGCGCAAGACTGGTCGCTGGACGATCTGAAAACCGGCGATGTCGATGGCGCGCTGCAGGCCTGGCTCAAGGTCGCCAATGCCGAACTGCTCTCCACCCAGCGCACGAGCGAATATCTCGACGCGCAAAAAAACTTGCTGCGTGCAGGTCTCGATGTGAAAGCGCGGATGAATGAGGCGGCGGAGCAATGGGCGGAAGCCTGGCAGATGCCAACGCGCTCCGAGGTCGACGACATGGCGAAGCAGCTTCATGATCTGCGCAGCACTGTTCGCAGGCTGAAGCGCGAGATGAAAGATCTGGCTACGGCACAAGGCGTTGAACCGAAGAAACCGCCCCGCCGCACCAGCGCATCGGCCCGCAAAGGCAAAGGCAAATCCGCTGCCGAGAAAGGCGCGGTTTGAGCAAATCGAACAACTCCACCTCTGGTGAGCCGGACCCCATCGCCCAGGCCATGCAGGCCTGGCAGTTGGCGTGGAGCGAGATGGCGGCGAGCGGCGCGCGCGCCCTGAAGTCCAACGCCTACATCGCCGCCAAGCGCAATGCGGACGTGACGATCGCGGACGCGCCTGCGGAAACTGTTTTCCGCAGCGATAAAGTGCGGGTGGATCACTACGAACCGGTCGCCGAAATTCGGACCGACATCCCGCCGGTGTTGATCTGCTATGGTCTATTCGGTCGCCAGACGATGATCGATCTGCAGGACGACCGGTCGCTCGTGCGCACGCTGCTGGCGGCGGGTGTCGATGTCTATGTTGTCGACTGGGGTACGCCGACGCGCGCTGACCGCTTTTTGACGTTCGATGATTATGTGGACCGTTACCTCCTCGAATGCGTGGAGCATGTGGTTGGGGCGAACGAGGGCAAGCCTATAAACCTGTTCGGCATCTGCGAGGGCGGCACATTTGCTGTCATGCTCGCGGCGATCCGTCCGGAGCTTCTGTCCGGCCTTGCGCTTGCCATCACCCCAGTGGATTTTCACGGCAAGCCTGACGAGTTCTGGGAAGGGGAGGGGTTCCTCAATTCCTGGATCGCCAATCTGGACGAGGCGGATGTGGACCGGCTCATCGACGTGCATGGCAATCTGCCCGGCGCGCTCACAGGCGCGGTTTTCTCTTCGCTTACCCCCATGGCCTCCATGACGAAATATAATCTCGGCCTTGCCGCTATGGATGGCGACCCCAAGGCGCTCGACAACTTCCTGCGCATGGAAAAGTGGATCGCAGACCGCCCAGACCATCCAGGTGAAGCGGCGCGGCAATGGCTGAACGGGCTTTATCGCGAAAACCGTTTGGTCAAAGGCACGTTCGAAATCTGCGGCGAGCCGGTGGACCTGACGAACATTGCAGTGCCCGTCATCAATATTTTCGCGCTGCGCGATCATATCATTCCGGTATCCTGTTCCAAGGCACTGGGGGAGTTCGTGGCGGATGATCTCTACGAGGAGATCGGCTTTCCCGGCGGCCATGTCGGCGTGTTTGTCTCCGGCAAAGCGCAGGGCGTGGTGGCCGGTGGTCTGATCGACTGGATGGAACGGCGCACCAAGCAGTAGCGCCGGTCGCTCTTGGGAGGGAGCACACATGGTGGACAAGCTTGTTTCGCTGGAAGATGCGATCGCGACGATCGGCGATGGCGACACGGTTTGCGTCGCCGGTTTCGTCGGCGTCGGCACGCCGGAATGTTTGCTGCGCGGCATCGAGGAACGTTACGCGCAAACGCAGGCGCCCGCCGGTATCTCGCTTTTGTTCGCAGCTGCCCCCGGTGATGGTGGGGAAAAGGGCTTGAACCGGCTCGCCGCGCGGCGTCCATCGGTACCCGGCTGACTTCTTTTGCCCGTGCCGACAGCACGCGTAGTCGATCGCGCCCTCACTGCTTCGCTCGGCCGACATCGCCGCGTGAAAGTACGGCAGCTTGAACACGCCCCGCGCGACCTTCACCGCCAGCCACTGGTTCGCGTCCAGCGAGTAAAACCAAACGCCCGGCCGACCCGAATCGTCGTGCACATATGTCCGCACGTTCAACTCGAGAAAATTGCTAATCCCCGGCACCGGCGGCAGGTACACCGGCCGAATGCTTTGCATGAAAAACGGCACCACGCCAAGCCACGCTCGCCCGTCGAACGTGTCAATCGTCAACCCTGGCGGCAGCGTCTTTTGCAGCGTCGCCGGTTCGACCGACCAGTGGGCGAACAGCAGGTCACGCCACTTTTGCTTCATCACCACCGGCCCGTCCGGCTTGCCGTCGC
>JBCCRF010000023.1:0-17040 GCA_039208305.1 Pseudomonadota bacterium | reverse complement strand
TACGACATCGCAAAATACGCGAACTTCCCTGGCTTCCACTCCATGCCGTCCGACCACCTGGCGTGTAACAAAGCCGTTTGGGACGCGATGCCGAAGCACCACCAGGCCATCATGCTGTCGGCCGTTTCCGAAGCTGCTCTGCGCTCCGCGCTGATCTTCGAAAAAGCCAACGCAGAAGCTGTTGCCAAGCTGACCGCAGACGGTATCACCATCTCGCAGTGGTCGCCGGAAGACCTGCAGACCTTCCGCAACGCGGCACAGGCCACCTGGCCGGAATTCGCCACGACCCCGGAAGCCAAGGATCTCGTGGCTAGCCACATCTCCTACCTGAAGCAGCTGGGCCTCGTGAAAGAGTAAGCTTGCCGCTTTGAGAGAAACGGAAAGGGCGGTCTTCGGGCCGCCCTTTTTGTTGGGCGAATGCTATGAAAATCACCGCCATCAAATCTCACCTCCTCGGCTACGACCTGCCGGACGGTGAGCTTGGCTATTCTCAGCAATATTACAAACGCCGCACGGCGCATCTGGTGGAAGTCTCCACCGATGAAGGCGTGACGGGGTGGGGCGAGTGTTTCGGTCCCGGCAATGTGGCCATCGCCAATCGCGCCATTGTGGAGCAGGTGATCGCGCCGATGCTGATCGGGCGTGATCCGCTGGAGCGGTCGGCCTGCTGGCACAATGTCTATAATCTGCTGCGCGATCACGGGCAGAAGGGCATGCCGCTGCAGGCGCTGTCCGGCGTCGATATCGCGCTGTGGGACATTGTGGGCAAGATCGCCGGGCTGCCGCTGCATGCCATGGTGGGCGGCAAGCAGCGCGACCGGGTGGGTGTCTATGGTTATGGCATGATGTTGAAGCGCGAGAGCGTCGAGGACCACGTCGCCCGCTTCAAGGACGATGCCCGTGCCATCCGCGACATGGGCTTTCGCGCCACCAAGATGAAAGTCGGCTTGGGTGTTAAGGACGACATCCGCATCGCACAGGCCGTACGGGAGGGGGTTGGCGACGATTTCCCCTTCATGGTGGATGCCAACCACTGCTATACCGCAAACGACGCGCTGGACGTGGGGCAGGCGTTGGATGAGTTGGGCGCATACTGGTTCGAGGAACCCGTCGCGCCCGAGGATCATGCGGGTTACCGCTTTCTCCGCGAACGCTTGATCACCCGAATTGCTGGTGGTGAAGCGGAGTTCACCCGCTTTGGCTGGCGCGATCTGCTGGCGAGCGGCGGCTTGTCGCTTGCGCAACCGGAGGTCTGCGCCCTAGGGGGCATCTCCGAATACCTTAAAGTGCTAGCGCTGTGTCAGGCGCACATGGTGCCGGTGATGAATCACGTCTGGGGGTCGGCAGTTGCGGTCGCCACCAACATTCATCTCGTGGCTGCGCTGGAGCCGATGCCGGGCGGGCTGTTCCCGTCTGAACCGTGGCTCGAATTCGACACGACCCACAATGCGTTTCGTGACGAATTGCTCGAAGAGCCGCTGAACATACAGCAGCAGGTGTCGGCGAACGATGGCACCGTCGCCGTGCTGGACAAGCCCGGAATCGGGGTTGACCCGGACCGCGAATTTCTGGCCCATTACGCGATAGAGAACGCGTAGCTGCAAAAGCGAGGTTCCGGCTTGGGAGGGCCAGCATGCAAGAACACGATCACACCGGCCCGGTGGACCGGCTGACCTGGACCTTCTCGCGCATCGCCATGTGGGGGCCGGCCTTCATCGTAGCGATTATCTTCTACGAAGTGTTCATGCGCTATGTGCTGTTCAAGCCGACGCTGTGGGTCAATGAGATGTCACTGTGGGTGGGCGGCATGATCTATGTGACCGCAGGGCTTTACGCCATGCAGCAGCGCAGCCACATCCGCATCTTCGTGCTGTACGACATGGCGCCGGTCTGGCTGCGGCGCATTTTCGACTGCATCTCCGCGCTGTGCGTCTGCATCTTCGCCTTCGCCGTCGTGTGGGGCGGCTTCGGCGAGGCGATTGCGAAATTCTGGCGATGGGAAGCCTTTGGCACGGCGTGGGATCCGCCCATTCCGGCGACCAACAAACCGCTCATTCTTATCACGCTGGTGGTGCTCGCCATGCAGGCGACATCGAATCTCATCCGCGACTGGCCATCGGCTGTATGGGTGCGAAAGGTGTTCGACATCATCGCGACCGTCACGGTGATCGGCCTCGCCATCTGGGCGCTGCCCGCACTATTCGGCACGGCGGAAGGCGAGGGTGCGCTCAAGGCGCCGCTGCACTGGCGCATCCTGCTCGGCGTGTTGATCGCCTTTTCCGTGGGGCTGATGCTTTACGGGCTGGTGAAGGACTTCAACACCAAACCGCAGCCACTGGGCGAGTTGGAGGATGATGACCACGGCATCCCCGACCAAGTGCTGACAGGCAATCCGCCACCGGTGGATGAGGCGTCTGGCAAGGTATCGTCCGACAGCAAGTCGACTAGGTAATTCAGCAAGCTGTCCGCAGAGGCAGCAGAGGGAATTGAAGGCCGCAGTGAGACGGTCGGAAGCGGCGGATCGCTCGCTTCAAACATTACGAAACCTCGCTTTGCGAGGCGGGGGAGGAATGACAGATGGATATCGGCACCATATCGCTGATCCTGTTGCTGGGCATGCTGGCGCTCTTGGCAATCGGCATGCCGCTGGGCTTTGCGTCAGGTTTTCTTGCCGTGCTGGTGCTGGTGCTGAAATTCGAGCCAACGCTCATCACCGATCCCTTTGTCCACGGCCTGAACTTCGAGGCGTGGCGCGCTGGTGAAGGCATACTGACCCGCGACTTCGGGCGAGGGCCGCTCAACGTTTTGGCGCAGCGATTATACGGGATTACGACCAACTACGTTCTGATCTCGGTCCCGCTTTTCATCTTCATGGCGGTGCTGCTGGAACGCTCCGGCATCGCGCGGGATATGTATTCCTCGCTGTCGATGTGGATGAACCGGCTGCGCGGTGGCATCGCCGTGGTCACTGCCGTGATGGCCATCGTTATGGCCGCCATGTCCGGCATCATCGGCGGTGAGGTGGTGCTGCTGGGCCTCATCGCGCTGCCGCAGATGCTGCGTCTCGGCTACGATCAGAACCTCGCCATCGGCACCATCTGTGCGTCGGGCTCGCTCGGCACGATGATCCCGCCATCTATCGTTCTCATCTTCTACGGCCTCATCACCGAAACCTCTATCCACGCGCTGTTTCAGGCGGCCTTCGTCCCGGGCTTCATTCTGGCCGGTTGCTATATCGTCTATATTCTTGTGCGGACGCGCATCAATCCGTCGCTCGCGCCTCTGCCGGAACCGGGGCCAGATGATCTGACGCCGGGGCAAAAGAAGACGCTCGGCCTTACGCTGCTGGCAGAGATCGGCCTCGTCGCCAGTGCGCTACTGCTGCTGCGCTTCACGCTGGTGCAGATGCAATGGGTGGAAGTGGAGGAGACCACCTGGTTCCAGACGCTGACGATCGCCTACATCACCGTGCCGATCCTCCTCGCCTCCGCCGCTTGGCTGATGTTCGCCGTGAATTGGGATACCGCCAAGGAGGCTTGGCAGAAGGGCAAGGGCATGGTGCAGCCGCTGCTGATCGTGCTCATCGTGCTGGGCTCCATCTATGGCGGCATCACTGGCATTACGGAAGCCGCCGCCATGGGGTCCATCGCGGTGCTGGTGCTGATCGTGCTGCGGGGCGAATTCTCTTTCAACCTTCTGCGCGAAGCCTCCATGCGGACGTTCAAATCCACCGGCACCATCATCTGGGTCACGCTGGGTGCGACGGCGCTTGCTGGTGCCTACACCATCGCCGGCGGCCCCACATATGTTGCGAACCTCATCGTCGGCTACGAGCTGCCCACCATGGGTGTGCTGCTGGTGATGATGGTGATCTTCCTGTTCCTCGGCGCCTTCATGGACTGGACGGGCATCGTGCTGCTGGTGATGCCGGTGTTCCTGCCTATCGTGCTGAAACTGCCGATGGATGAACTCGGCCTCTTCGGCGGGCTGGACTCGCGCACCGCCGTGCAGGTGTGGTTCGGCATTCTGTTCTGCGTCAACATGCAGGTATCGTTCCTGTCGCCGCCCTTCGGCCCGGCGGCTTTCTACCTGAAATCGGTCGCCCCACCGCACATCACCCTGCCGGACATCTTCCGCGGCTTCCTGCCCTTCATCTGCATGCAGCTCTTCGTGCTGATGTTGATCCTGCTGGTGCCGCCCATCACGACGCTGTTCCTGTAGCGAGGCCCGGATGCTGACCCCCGCCCAGATCGAGGAGTTCCAGCGCGAGGGCTATCTCGTCGTGCCGGATGTGTTAGGCGACGATGTGTTGACGCCTGTGCGGGCGGATTATGAGGCGCTGCTCGACCGGCTGTATGACGACTGGCACCGCAAGGGATTGGTGGGGGAGGCCGACGGTTTTCAGGCAAAACTGACGACCGCCTATTCCGCTGGGCTGGACTGGTTCCAGCCGATGGACATTTCGCTGCCCTTCTCCACGATCCATGCCGACACGCCGATGCATTTTTCGCAGCCGGTGCTGGACATGCTCACCGCGCCTGCGTTGCTTGATGTCGCTGAAAGTCTGCTGGGGCCGGAACTGACGTCGAATCCCATTCAGCACGTCCGCATCAAGATGCCGGGCAACGTGCTGAAGGACAGCGAGACCAGCGCCCATATGGGCAACACGTCCTGGCATCAGGACCGTGGCGTCACCCATGACGAGGCGGACGAGACCGACATGGTCACCGTCTGGATCGCCGTCACCGACGCAACAGAGGAGAACGGCTGTCTCATCGCCCAGCCACGCTCCACCACCGGCGACCACCTGCGCGACCATTGTCCCGTGCGGAACCAGCCCGCCATTCCGGCCTCGCAACTGGACGAGGATGCAACCGTTTCGCTGCCGTTGAAGGCGGGCGGCATCGTGCTGCTGCACCCGATGACGCCGCACGCTGCGCTGCCGAACATCTCCGACACGATCCGCTGGTCCTTCGATATCCGCTACAACGTGACCGGCCAGCCCACGGGCCGCAGTCATTTCCCGGATTTCATCGCCCGCTCCCGCGCCCATCCGGAGCGTGAATTGCGCGACGGCGAAGAGTGGCGCCGCATGTGGGAAGAGGCCCGCGCCAAACTCGCCGCCCAGCCCCATATCCCCATCCACCGCTGGGATGGGACGGAAGCCGCCTGTGCGTGAGGTTCTTGCGGATGGAAGAGAGGTCGCTGAGGAGCGTTACTCTACTCAGCTGCGGTTGCGAGGAGACGACCTAGACCCGGAATACGTGACCGAAATCATTGGTGTTGCGCCAACGACTGCTAACCGCAGAGGTGAGTTGATGGAGCGGCCCATAAAGCCGACTCCCCATCGAACTGGAAGTTGGCAACTTGCTGCGCCAGATGTCTCCGATTGCCATCACTCTGAAACGCTGGAGCGTCAGATCCATTGGCTGTTGGAGCAGTGCACCGGTAATCTTGAAAATTGGAAGAAGCTCGCAGAGCTATTTGAAATCGATCTTTTCATAGGAATTCACATCGGCAACACGTTGGCTGCCTTTGGCCTGGAGCCACAGACGATGCGGCTTCTAGCAGAACGGGGAATTGTATTGGATTGCCATCTCTACTGCGGTTCGGAGGGGTTGAGGCTAGTGGAAGGCGAAGACATTGCCTGACCAATCCCGCCTGACCGTTCGTCTTTCAGCTACCGACAACGTGGTGACGGCTATTCGTCCGCTTGAGGTCGGCGTTGCGACCGATGGCATCGTGACGACGGCGATGATCCCGCGAGGCCACAAGATCGCGGCCGCTCCCATCGCAAAGGGCGAGGCTGTGACGAAATACGCGCAGCTGATCGGCTTTGCAGCGAGCGACATCGCACCTGGAGATCACGTCCACACACACAATGTGGAGTTCCGCAACACCGATCAGGCGTATCACTTCGCCACCGATCTGCGGCCCGTCGCACCTGCCGAAACGCGCGACACGTTCATGGGTTACCGCCGGGCAAACGGGCGTGTCGGCACGCGCAACCACATCGCCATCATCACCAGTGTGAACTGTTCTGCCACCGCCGCGCGGCGCATCGCGGAGGCGTTCGGGCCGGAGGAACTGGCCGCCTATCCTAATATTGATGGTGTCACCGCCTATGTGCACGGCACAGGCTGCGGCATGGCCGGTTCTGGCGACGGGTTCGACGCGCTGCAGCGAGTCATGTGGGGCTACGCACGCCACCCCAACCACGCCGCCGTGCTGATGGTGGGCCTCGGCTGCGAGATGAACCAGATCGACTGGCTGCTGGAGGCGCATGGCATCATACCCGGCCCGCTGTTCCACGCGATGAACATTCAGGACGTCGCTGGGCTGCAGCGAACGGTGGAGATAGGCATCCAAAAAGTGCGCGCCATGTTGCCGCTCGCCAACGAAGCGCAGCGGGTGGAGTGCCCGGCGTCCGACCTGATGGTGGCACTGCAATGCGGTGGGTCGGACGCGTGGTCCGGCATCACAGCTAACCCCGCGGTCGGCTACGCCTGCGATCTGCTGGTTGCGCAGGGCGGTGCCGGTGTGCTGGCGGAGACACCTGAAATCTACGGTGCTGAACACCTGCTTGCTGCGCGCGCGGTGGACGAAAAGGTGGGCAAGAAGCTGATCGAGCGCATCCGCTGGTGGGAGGACTACACAGCTCGCAATCTGGGCTCGATGGACAACAACCCATCCCCCGGCAACAAGAAGGGCGGGCTGACGACGATCCTGGAAAAGTCTCTCGGCGCGTCTGCCAAAGGCGGCACGTCACCGCTCACTGGCGTCTATCTCTACGGTGAACCCGTGACCCGCCCCGGCTTTGCCTTCATGGATTCCCCCGGTTACGACCCGGCCTCGGTGACGGGGCAGATCGCGTCGGGCTGTAATCTCGTCACCTTCACCACCGGGCGCGGCTCCGCCTTCGGCTCCAAGCCTGCGCCCTGCCTGAAGGTCGCCACCAACTCCGTCCTCTACGGCCGCATGACGGATGACATGGACTACAACGCTGGCCGCATTCTCGATGATGAAGTGAGCGTCGAAGAAGCGGGCCGGGAGATTTACGAGATGTGGTTGCGCGCGGCTTCAGGCGAGCAGAGCAAGTCGGAGAAGCAGGGCTTGGGAGACTACGAATTCGTGCCTTGGCAGATCGGGGCTACGATGTAGCCGCAATCTGCCAAGGCTATTTTTGTGGCCCGGCTCCGCCGGGGTGGCAGATCGGAGCTTTGCCGATCCGCGTTCTTCGCTGAGGCGAAAAAGGGAGCGACCTTGATGGAAATTCTCACCGAAGAGCAGCGCGCGTTCTACGCCGACAACGGCTATCTCATCCTGCCCGCCCATCTGAGCGCGGAAACGCTGGCGAAATCCCGCGCGGAAATCGAGCGGCTCTCCGAACACGCCCGCACCATCGATGCCTCCGATGATCTGATCGATCTGGAAGACAGCCACACGCAAGACGAACCGCGCATCCGCCGCATCAAGCGGCCGGACCTACAGTCGAAGTTCTTCAACGCGCTGATGCGGTCGGATGAAATTCTGGCACCCGTGCGCGATCTCATCGGGCCGGATTTGCGGCTGCACACCACAAAGCTGAACATGAAGAAGGCGCGCTACGGTGCGCCGGTGCAGTGGCATCAGGACATGGCCTTCTACCCGCATACCAATGATGACGTGCTGGCGGTGGGCGTGGTGTTCGATGATGTGTCGCAGGAAAACGGGCCGCTGCAGGTCTTCCCCGGTTCTCATAGAGGACCGATGCTCGACCACACGAATGGCGGTGTGTTTGCTGGTTCGGTCGATCTGGCAGAAGCGGGCCTGGACATGGAGGACGCTGTCTCGCTCACCGGCCCGGCGGGCACGATTTCTATCCACCACGGACGTATCCTACATGGCTCTGCACTGAACACGTCGGACACCGACCGACAAGTGCTGTTCTACGAAATGATGGCGGCGGACGCCTTCCCAATCCATGGCAGCATGACGGCCTTCACCACCATGGAAGATTACGACAGCCGGATGCTCTGCGGACAGCCCACCACCACGCCGCGCCTTGCGCCGATCCCCGTGCGCGTGCCGCAGCCGCAACCGGCGAAGACCGGCTCGATCTACGAAATCCAGTCGCACGGCAAAGGCGGCTATGACACCTACGAAAAGAAAGTTTCGACATGACCAAACCTAAAATCGGATTCATCGGCCTCGGCCTTATGGGCGCCGCGATGGTGAACCGCCTGCAGGATCTTGGCTACGAGATGCACCTCGTCGCCAATCGTTCGCGTGATGCCATCGATAAGGCGATTGCGCGCGGCGCGACGGAACATGCGTCGGCGCGGGAGGTCGCCTTGGCCGCCGACATCACCATGCTTTGCGTCGATACATCCGCGTCCGTCGAAGCGCGGATGCTGGGCCATGATGGTGTGATTGCGGGGTTGAGCGAGGGCAAGATCGCCATCGATTTCGGTACATCGCTGCCGGCCTCCACGCGCATGCTGGGTGAAAAAGTGGCGGATAGCGGCGCCGCCTACCTCGATGCGCCATTGGGGCGGACGCCCTCCCACGCGCTGGAAGGGATGCTTAATATCATGGCGTCGGGCGACAAGGCGGCTTTCGACAAGGTGGAGCCGGTCCTGCAGGATTTGGGCGAGAACGTTTTCCATCTCGGCGCGCTCGGCTCCGGCCACACGATCAAGCTGATCAACAACTTTGTCGGCATGACCACGGCCTGCGCGGTGTCGGAGGCCTTCGCCATGGCGGACAAGGCGGGCGTGCCGCGCCAGCAAGTTTATGACGTGATGGCAGCTGGTCCAGTGCATTCTGGCATGATGGATTTCGTCAAGGGCTTTGCCATCGATGGCGACCCGAACAAGCTGGCTTTTGCCATCAAGAACGCCCGCAAAGATGTCGGCTACTATTCCACCATGGCCGATGATGCGGGCGTGACGTCGCTGATGTCCGCCGGT
This sequence comes from Pseudomonadota bacterium, assembly GCA_039208305.1. Lineage (GTDB taxonomy): Bacteria > Pseudomonadota > Alphaproteobacteria > Rhizobiales > Rhizobiaceae > Pseudahrensia. The sequence goes on along the minus strand of JBCCRF010000023.1, from coordinate 8,089 downwards.
CCGAAGACCGCGCTCGGCCTCGCGCGCGATCAAGGGCAGGCCGATGACATGGTGAGCCAGATGGTCGATTTCTTCGCCAAGCTGTTCGACGACAAAGCGAGCTAGCGCGACACGCGAGGCAACGTCATGCCGGTTGAAATGCCCCATGATGCGGTCCCGGGCGCACCTGCCGCGAAGGCAGTTGCACCCATGGTGGAGAAGCCGCTGCTCGGCATCTCCTTCATGCTCATTGCCTATTTTCTGTTCTCGCTGATTGACACATCGGTGAAATGGCTGGCGATTGCGGGCTTTCCTGCGTTGCAGCTCGCCTTCATGCGCTACTTTGCGCATTTCGTGATCGCCACAGGCCTGCTGCTGCGGGAGGGTGCCAACCGCGAGACCTTTATCGCGCCGCGCTTTTGGCTGACGCTGTTTCGCGGCTCGTTGATCATGATCTCGACTGTCTGCAACTTCTTCGCTGTGAAATATCTGTCGCTGACGCTCACCTCCACGATCCTGTTCGGCGCACCGCTGCTGGTCTGCGCGTTATCATGGCCTTTGCTGGGAGAGCGGGTGGGCCCGGTGCGGTGGGCGGCGATCATGCTGGGCTTTGTCGGTATCCTGATCGCCATCCGCCCCTTCGATGAAAGCTTCCACTGGGCGGTGCTGCTGTCGCTGGCGGCTGCAAGCGCGTTCGCGCTCTACTCTATCTTTACGCGCAAGCTGGCGGGGCAGGTTTCCACCAACACGATGCAGTTCTATTCCGGCGCGTTTGGTTTCTTTGCGCTGCTGCCCTTCGCCATCGCCCAATGGGTCTGGCCTGAAACATGGATACACTGGGTGCTGCTGGTAGGTCTCGGCATCTACGCCTGGGCCGGGCATCAGCTGCTGACAACGGCGCACCGCTTCGCTCCTGCCAGCACGCTCACACCCTATGCCTACGTCTTCATCGTCTATCTGGCGGTGTGGAGCTGGTTGCTGTTTGACGATCTGCCTGATCAGTGGACGATCATAGGGGCCGCGATCATCGTCACCGCTGGTATCATCATCTGGATGCGCGAACGGCAGAAGACGCAGGCTGCAGCGGTGTAAATGTGCCACCGGATACCAGACGCAGCACCGGTGGTGGAGCGGTGGCCTCGCCGGTCGCCATCCAGTCCCGCAAGGCGCTTGGCAACCGTTGGCTCAGCGTCATCGATAGCGGCGCGGCCAGAAGCAGGCTCACCGCGATCGGCAGAAGCCACAGCGACACGAGCCCGGCCGTCATGCCCGCTGCGAGCATTACACCGAGCACGGTTTCGGCTGCGTGGAACCTCGCGGTCTCCACAAACCCGTGGGTGTTGCCGTCGCGGTTCTGCGGTGCCCAGCCGGTGTCGACATTGGCGACCGTGCCAAGCACCGCCTTCACATGCTGTACCATCATGACGGGGGCCAGTAGGAAGGAGAGCAGAACCTCGCTGGAAGCGGAAAGCGCGAGATTGCCAGCACCGCCAAGGCGCTGAACCTGTTGCGGATCGGTATACGCTTTTGCGATAGCGAAGACTTTCGGTGCGAGCAGCAGTGTTGCCATGATCGCCACCACAAGCGCGCGGCTGACGGCATCCACATGTGGCCAGACGGGGAAGAACGGGTTCGCGTCAGTGAAATAGACGACCACGTTGCTCTCTTCGCTGACACCCATCAGTACCCAGAGCACCAGCAGAGCGAACCAGCCGACGGAAGCGATATAGGCCATCGCACCCTGTAGCATGTGGAAGCGGGACGCAGTGGTGAGGCCGGGCGTGGTGAGCAGCCGCAGGTGCTGCAGATTGCCCTGACACCACCGGCGATCACGGATCACGTAGTCAATCAACGTATGCGGCGTGCCTTCGTAGCTCTCTTCGATATCCGGCAGTAGGCGCACGTCCCACCCGGCACGGCGCAGCAGGGCCGCTTCCACGAAATCGTGGCTCTTGATCGTGCCGCCGGTTGCTCCGCTGCCTGACAGGCGCGGCAGACCGCAACAGGCGGCGAAAGCTCTCGTGCGGATAATCGCGTTGTGGCCCCAATAATTGCCGTCCGGTCCACACCACTGGCGCAGGCCACGCGCCAACACGCCGCCATAGACATTGTTGGCAAATTGCTGCGCGCGGGAGAACCCGCTGTCGGCGTCCATCAGCCGAGGGACGGACTGAATGAGCGCAGCACGGTCATGAACTGCCATGGCATCTGCCAGTCGCGTGATGGCTCCAGCCGACATCACACTATCGGCGTCCAGCGTGATGAAGGCGTCGTGGGCAGCACCCCAGCCGGTGATCCAGTCGCGGATATTGCCGGTCTTGCGTTCGATATTCTCGTTGCGATGGCGGTAGTGGATGGCGATGGGGTAGCGCTTGTCGTGCTGCCAGAAGGCGGCTTGCTGGCGCTCGCGTTCGGCAATCTCCGGGCGATTGGTGTCGGACAGAATATAGAAAGTGAAGCGGTGCGCGGACGGTCGTCGGGCGAGTTCCGCCACCATGGCCCGCACGCGGCTGAACACGGCATCGGTGTCTTCATTGTAGATTGGCATCAGCAGCGCGATATCAAGCGCGTTATCCGCTGTGGCGGGTGGCGGCACATCATCTGTGGGGGCGAATAGCCCAAGCATGCTGGTGGTGACGGAGATCGCGATCCAGAAAGCGGAGAGTGCGACGATCGTCAGGATCATCAACTCCACCGCCGTGTAGCCTTCCGGCGAAAACCAGTCGGCGAAAATGACGATCAGCGCAGCCACCATTGCAAAGGCCGGCCAGAAGACAGCGTTGCGCGCCCAACGGCGCAGCAGGCGAATGGGCTTGCGGCCCGGTGCCTGCGGGTCAGCGAAGGGGCGTGACAGGTCCTGTTCCGGCATCGCCATAGGTGCCGGGCGGGGCATCAGTGGGTGCTGGCTATAACGTCCGCTCACGGCGTCCACCTGTAGAGCCAGACTTCCGAGACCTGCTTCCCATCGACCACCAGTTGTGCCCGCAATTCCACCAGGGCGCGGTCTTCGGGTTCGAATGTGAAAGACAGCCGCGCCCCCCCCGTTGCGGGGTTGCGCTGCAGGATGCCGGGGCTGGTTTTTGCGCCGTTGGAGCTGACATGGGCTGTGATCGTCGACAGGTCATCGGGAAGTCCGGCCATTCCAACGAAGTCGATGGCGGCGAGTTCCTTACCGTCGAAATTTTTGCCCATTCGTGTGCGCGTTACCTTGGCGAGGCTGTCCTGCACCGGTGCCGTGTCAGTCCATTCTAGCCGGTAGGCGAAGTCGTGGCGGCTGCCTGCGGGCAGCGGCTCTCGCGGTCGCCAATAGGTGACGATGTTGTCGTAGATTTCCTTATCGGCGGGAATTTCCACCAGCGTGACTGCGCCCTTGCCCCAGCTGCCATTTGGCGTGACCCACAGGCCGGGACGCTTGTGATAATTCGCTTCTAGATCGGCATAGTCCTCGAACTCGCGCGGACGCTGCATCAAGCCGAACCCGCGAGGGTTGTTGTCCACGAAGGACGAGACTTGCAATGCGCGCGGGTTGGCAAGTTGGCGCCATAGGCGCTCGCCCGCACCGTTTTCGATCAGCAGTCCGTCACTGTCATGAACGGCAGGACGGAAGTCATCGAAGCGGTCACGGTCGGTCTCATCGAACAGGAACATGGAGGTGCCGGCGGCGATGCCCACATGGTCGAGATCGACGCGGGGGAAGAGACGAGCCTCCACATCCATCTGGGTGGAGCGACCGGGCTGGATGGTGAAGGAATAAACGCCAGCCACGCTCGGGCTATCCAGCAAAGCGTGAACGATGACGGCGGAATCGCCTGGTGTCGGTTTTTCTAGCCAGAAGTTGCGAAACAGCGGGAATTCCTCACCGCCCGGATCGCCGGTCCTCAATGCAAGGCCGCGCGCGGACAGGCCATAATTCTGGTCACGCCCGATGGCGCGGAAGTAGCTCGCCCCCTGAAAGACGACGAATTCCGATTTGTTGTCGGGGCTGTTAATGTTGGCTTTCACGCGGAAGCCGGAAAATCCCAAATCATCGCTCACCGGGAGCTTGGGAAAATCGTCGATATAGATGTCGAACAGGTCGAGATCGAACTGGACCGGACGTGCCTTCCCGTCTTCCACGACAGCGATCTGCACCGGTTCCGGGAAGTATAGCCCCGGGGCGAAGAACTCCGTCTCGAAGGGCAATTTCTCGCCGGTCCAAAGGGCGGCGGGGCCTTTGAAATTCAGCGCGCGGTATTGGGTGTAACTGATGTCCAACCAAGGCTGCGGCACCTTGGGCGGGGCGACGTAGTCTTCCTTTGCCATGCCGCGCGCCTGTTCGATCAGCTCCGACAGGTAAAAGGGCTGAGCTTCACCGAGACGCACTTTTGGTGTTTTTGGCGCAGTGGCAGTTGTCTGCGCGCCAGCGGTGGTGGGCAAACAGGCGGTCAGACCAGCGAGAGCGAGAAGATCACGGCGGTTTAGCATGTCAGACAATTATTCCGGAAAGCGCGCAACGGCGCTGTTGGGCGGGATCACACCACCGGAATGGGGAACAACCGTGGCACTTGCCTGCGGGTTGGTCGGTGGGTCCATCACCTTCTGTTTCCGCCACGGTTGAGACTTGAACCAGGCCACCGAATAGGCAACCGCGATCAGCGCTGCGAAGCCCAGCAGATTGCCGACCAGCGCCTGCCAGAAATTGTTGCCAAAGTAACGGAACCCTGCGCCGATGATCTGGGCCACCACGAGAGACGCCATGAAAACGGCAAGCGACTGCTGGCCAACCTTGCGAATAGTGTCCACGACCACTTCGCCGCGCCCCCAATTCTTCAGCCGCGAACCCATGGGGCCAACGGCGACCCAGGCCAGATAGGCGGTCGCTAGGAAGTGCAGATAACGCAACAGGCCGAATTGGGTCTTGCTGATCAGCGGCTTCATCGCCTCACGCCCATCTTTGAAGAACTCCGTCGCGGGCGTGTGCAGCAGGCCGGTGGGCGGGGCGTTGTAGATACGGAAATATGCGAAAGGTATTGTGACGATCACGATGATCGCGGCCAGCCAGATCAGCCCTTTCGTCACCGGTGGGGCCGGTATCCAGCCGCGCATGAATGCAAAACCGGTGAAGAAGACCAACTGCCAGCCCAGGGGATTGAAGAACCATTGGCGTTGCGACCACGGTTCTGCCGGGAAGCTGACCGCGTCGAGGCCGAGAAGCGGAAGATTGGCGAGGCCCCATACACCAACGACGAAAGCTGCCACCGCCCAAAGCGAGACGCGCGACAGGCCCATGACGATGGGGATCATCGCCAGAATGACGAGATACATCGGCAGGATGTCGAAATAGTTCGGCACGTAGGTGAGGGTGAAAAGGCCGGGTATCAGCAGTTCGGTCTTGGTGTAGAAATGCTTCAGGTTCAGCGCGCCGACGAACGAACCGTTCCAGCCCTCGGGATCCTTGAACAGGCCGTAGGCGTCGAACATCGTGCAGAGCAGCAGGATCGCGAAAAACAGGCCGATATGGGCCCAATAAACCTGCCAGATGCGGTAGAGGATCCGCGCCGCTCCCATGAACCAGCCGCGCTTCTGGAAAACCGCGCCGAAGGCCAGTGCGGACGCCATGCCGGAGCAGAAAACGAAAGTTTCCGTTGCATCGGAAAAGCCGAAGCGCGCAGGTATCCAGAGCGCCCACCAGTCGCGTGGTGTGTGGGCGATGAAGATGATGAACATGGCGATGCCGCGAAAGAAATCGAGGCGCGGATCGCGGGTCGCGCGACCGGATGTGCCCGCAGCGGCCATGGGCTGTGGCGGTGGAAGAGTGGTGGAACGGTCGGTCGTCATGTCAACTGGAATGGCGCTAAAGCCGGTGGAAGGCAACAGGGTCGATAGGACCTAGGCGATGACATGGGATGCGGCTTGGGAACCGTTGTCCAAGAGGGCGTAACGTTCGGCGGCGTAGCGGTCCACCTTGCCGTTTCGCCGAGCGGTGCGTTGGTCCAGAAATGTGCGGGCACTGTCATGATAGCCGCCGCGAATGGCCGCCTCGATTGTCAATTGCTCGAAGACATCGCGCTGGGCGTGGCTGCCGCCAATTTCGCACATGGCCTCGCGGCCACCGGCAAGGTGGCGGAAGGCGGACACGAAATCACCCTCGCCGAAGGCTTCCAGCCCCTGGGCTGCATCAAGGCCAGGCTTGGCGAAGATTGCGGCTGTTTCGTTGCGCTCGGCACGGCTGTCGCGCTTCATGCGGGTTATCAGGCGCTGGGTGGCGTCGTCGCGGCCATCGCCGGTAAGCGCCAGCATGTAGTGAAGATCTGCAAAGGCGAGACAGCCATCTTCGGTGCGCTTTTCGCACAGGTCCGCCAGTTCCGCCCAGCGGTCGCCGACCTTGTGACCGTCGAGTTCAAGGCGGGCGAGGAGGGAAGCTGCGTTGGATATATCGCGGTAATCATCGGTCCGGTCGGCTCGGATGTGGCGATCGTAAAGCTCAAAGACGGCATCGATTTCGCCACGGTCCAGACGCATCAGCGCCAGATGCCACCAGACGTGGTAGCGGAAATTGTTGCAATGGGCCCAGGCGCTTTTGCGGTTCGACAGCCACTCGATACCATCGTCGATGGCGTTGGTCATATCGTGCACATGGGCGACGGCGTGCAGGCCCCATGCATCGTCCGGGCAGATGGCAACGCCTTCGCGGCCGATCTTTTCAGCGTTTTCGTAGTCGCCGGTCTCCTCCAGCGTGAAAGCGTGACAGCCAAGCGCGTAGCCATAGGCTGGGCCGTTGCGATCGAGATGGGGCAGACCGATTTCGATGGAAGCGCGCATGCCTGTGGCATCCCCGAGCACGAAGCGGATCGCCTGCACCAGTTTCATCGCCAGCATGTCGTTGCGGTGGATCGTCAGCGCTTCGTCCAGCGCATCGGCAGCGCGGCGCGGGTTGCCGGAGCGGTAGTCGGCAAGCGCCCTCAGGTAGACCCATTCCCGGGCCGTGACCGGGCGACGCCCAATGGCGGCGCGAGCTTCGCGCTCGCAATCTGCTGCCACACCGTAAAGTTCGCGACGGCCCAACAGCAGCGTGAACAGGCCCTTGCAGATCAGCGGCATGGCGAAGTCAGCATCGCTTTCGATCACTTTGCCCAGATGGTCCGGCGTCACGGCGCTGTGGGCGAGAAACCCGAGCTGCATGGCATTCCAGGCATCCATATCGCCGGAAGCCGAGAGGGAAACAGCCTGGCCGAACAGATCGGTGCGGGGTGCGAACATGGAGCGGGTCCTATGGATCGAGAAGTCGGGCGTTGTTGTGTTCCCTGCATGGACCGTGGGATGCCCATGCTGAAATGAAATGACGTGACATAATCGTGATGCACGAAATGGCCCGTCATTGGCATAGCTTGCCGCCGTCTATGGTTTGCGTGGAATTGGGCGCTTAAAGGGCTTTGCAGTTCACAATATGGTGCCGTCGCACAGCTTGTGTGAACCGCACCTGAACGGAATATCGAATGTCGTCCGCACCATCTCTTCCGCCTGCACCGACCACCTCCGTTTCTGCGGATGGCGGTATGCCCGGCGTTCAGCGCGGACCGCTATTGGTAGCCGGTATTGGGCTTCTGCTGGTGGCTCTGATGGCGTGGCCCTTCGGCGGGGCGCGTTACGGGGTAGCGGTCGCTATTGGAGCATTGGCGGGATTTGCGCTGTATCACGCGGCATTCGGCTTCACGGCGGCTTGGCGGCGCATCGTGTCGGAACGGCGCGGGCAGGGGCTACGAGCGCAGATGGTGCTGCTGATCGCCGCCTGTGCGCTCACCTTTCCGTTGATTGCCTACGGCCCACCTGTGGAAGGCTTGCGAAGTGGTGCATGGGTATTGCCCTTCGGTGTGACGGCTCTGGTGGGATCGTTTCTTTTTGGCGCGGGCATGCAACTGGGCGGCGGTTGTGGGTCTGGAACGCTCTTCACGGTGGGCGGTGGGTCGACCCGGATGGTCATCACACTGTCGGCCTTCATCACCGGTTCACTGATCGGCACATGGCATTTGCCCGCATGGCGTGGCTTGCCGCGCATCGAAGCGTATTCCGTCGTGCGGGAATTCGGGCCGTGGGCGGCGGTAGCCATCGTCGCTGTGATTGGCATTGCGAT